>CAMOXW010000203.1 GCA_946629405.1 uncultured Ruminococcus sp. | reverse complement strand
TTCGCTCAAGATGGATGCAACATATGAAGGATATCTTCTCGGAACAGCATTTGCACGTCCTATCATAGGAAAGAGGCTTGCAGAAATAGCCCTTGAAGAAGGAGCTGACGCTGTCTGCCACGGCTGCACGGGCAAGGGCAACGATCAGGTAAGATTCGAGCTTGCTATCAAGGCTTTCGCTCCTGAAATGCACATCATCGCTCCCTGGAGAGAATGGGATATCAAGGCAAGAGATCAGGCGATCGACTACGCTGAGGCTCACAATATCCCCCTCAAGATAAACAGAGAAACAAACTACTCAAAGGATAAGAACATCTGGCACCTTTCACACGAAGGCCTTGACCTCGAGGATCCTGCAAATGAGCCGCAGTACGAGAAGAAGGGCTTCCTCGAAATGGGCGTTTCTCCTATCGACGCTCCTGACAAGCCCACCTACGTTACTATCCACTTCGAGAAAGGCGTTCCTACCGCTATAGACGGCAAGAAGATGAACGGCGTTGAGATCGTTTCCACACTCAATAAGCTCGGCGGCGAGAACGGTATCGGTCTTGCTGACCTCGTTGAGAACCGTCTCGTAGGCATGAAGTCCAGAGGCGTTTATGAGACTCCCGGCGGTGCTATCCTCTATCACGCTCACGAAGTTCTCGAGACCATTACTCTTGACAAGGAAACCGCAAGAGTTAAGCAGTACCTCGGCATAAAGTTCGCTGACATCGTTTACAACGGTCAGTGGTATACTCCTCTCCGTGAGGCTATGAGCGCTTTCGTTACTGAGACCCAGAAGACCGTTACAGGTGATGTAAAGCTCAAGCTCTATAAGGGCAATATCATCAACGCAGGCGTAACTTCACCCTATACTCTCTATGATGAGGAAGTTGCTACATTCGATGAGGATGAGGTTTACAATCAGGCTGACGCTGCCGGCTTCATCAACCTCTTTGGCCTCCCGATCAAGGTCAAGGCTCAGCTCGACAAGAAAAGAAACAATAAGTAACAGTTTTCTGTTATGACTGCTTACAGGCAGGAGTGTCTGCTCCTGCCTGTTGCAACTTTATATGAAAAAGGTGCAAGACATGGAATTTATAAGCGGAAACAGCATTGCAGAACTCTCAAACCCGGGAGTAGTTTCAAGACAGCTCCTTAACCCTGAGAATTCAGAAAGCGTGAGAGTTACGATAACTGAGGTACACCTTGAACCCGGTGCAAGTCAGCCAAGACATACCCACGATGCCTCCGAGCAGATATGGTATGCCACAAAGGGCTCAGGCAGGCTTCTTCTGGCTGACGACCAGACAAAGGCATTCAAAGCCGGAGATGTGGTAAGATTTGCTGACAAGGACGTTCACGGACTCCTCAATGACGGAGATACAGAATTTGTCTATGTTTCCGTAACATCTCCTCCGATAAACTTCGGCTACGCTTATAAGGAGAAAAAATGAACAGGTATATGAAGCTCGCTGTAAGCGAAGCGCAGAATGGCATTCGTTCAGGTCACGGAGGCCCTTTCGGCTGCGTCATCGTAAGGGACGGAAAGGTCATCGGCTCAGGCCATAATGAGGTCATCAGGCAGAATGATCCGACCTGTCACGGCGAGATGATGGCTATCCGCGATGCCTGTAAAAAGCTCGGTACACACGACCTGCGCGGATGTGAACTCTATACCACGGCTGCTCCGTGTCCTATGTGCAGGGGAGCAATACTGTGGGCGAATATCGGTAAGGTGTATTTCGGCTGCAATGTCGATGACACCGATAGTATCGGCTTCCGCGACAAGGTGTTCTACGAATCTGAGGAGGATTTCTGTGAGGAGCTCGACAGAGCGGAGTGCCTTGAACTCTTTGAGGAATACCGCAGTATGAGCGATAAGAAAATGTATTAAAGGCGGTGGAAATATGGTGAAGGCAAGAGTAATGACTCCGGATGACTGGGACGGCGTCGCAAAAGTCTGGGAAAACCACGAGGGCACTAATCCGGTCGATGACAGCCCGGAGGGATTTGCAAAGTACCTCAGGCGCAACCCGACAACAAGCTTTGTCGCTGTTGATGACGGAAGGATAGTAGGAACTATACTGGCAGGTCATGACGGACGCAGAGGCATATTCCACCATGTTTCCGTACTTGAAGAATACCGCAGGCAGGGCGTCGGAAAGCTGCTCGTTGAGAATGCTGTCGAGGCACTCAGAAAAGAGGGCATAAACAAGGTCCTGATGGTCGTATTCAGGCATAATGAGAACGGCAATGATTTCTGGGAGCATATGGGATTCACAGTGCGTGAGGATCTGGTTTACAGAAACAAATACATCAGTATTTGATGAATATTATGTGATATGACAGGGCTGATGCGTGGATCAGTCCATGCGATAAGGAGAATAGATATGGCAGATATGATGTGGGCAGGAAGATTTTCAAAGCAGGTGGATTCCACTGTTAACGCTTTCAATTCTTCCATCGCCTTTGACGGACGTATGTACCGTCACGATATACAGGGCAGTATCGCCCACGCCACGATGCTGGGTGACTGCGGCATAATCTCAAAGCAGGACAGCCTTGAAATAATCGGCGGCCTTAAAGAGATACTCGCGGATATAGACTCCGGAAAGCTCGAGCTCGACCCGACTGCCGAGGATATCCATATGTTCGTTGAGGCAGAACTCACAAAGCGTCTCGGCGATGTCGGAAAAAGGCTCCATACCTCGCGTTCAAGAAACGATCAGGTCGCAGTTGATCTGAGGCTTTACCTCCGCGACGAGATCGCTGAGATAAAGAAGCTCGTCATTGAGCTCATCAGGACGCTCATCAGCATGGCTAAGGAGCATACCGGCACTATAATGCCCGGATATACCCACCTGCAGCGTGCTCAGCCGATCACTTTCGCTCATCACCTTATGGCTTATGTATGGATGCTCCTGCGTGACCTCGGAAGATTTGACGATGCCGCAAAGCGTATGAACTACTGTCCGCTCGGCTGCGGAGCTCTCGCAGGAACTACTTATAAGACGAACCGTCAGCAGACCTCCGACCTGCTCGGGTTTACAGCTCCCATGGAGAACAGCCTCGACGGAGTTTCCGACAGAGACTACTGCGTTGAGCTGTGCTGTGCGATGTCCCTGCTCATGACCCACCTCTCACGTTTTTCCGAGGAAATAATCCTCTGGTGCTCGTGGGAATTCAAGTTCGTTGAGCTTGATGATGCTTTTGCAACAGGTTCTTCCATTATGCCTCAGAAGAAAAACCCCGATGTTACGGAGCTTATCCGCGGCAAGACCGGCAGAGTCAACGGTGACCTCGTTACCCTTCTCACTATGATGAAGGGCATCCCGCTCGCATACAACAAGGATATGCAGGAGGACAAGGAAGCCATCTTCGACGCTCTCGACAACGTCAAGCTCTGCGTAAGGACCTTTACCCCGATGCTCGCAACTATGCGCGTTATCAGGGAGAATATGAGGAATGCTGCCGCTAAGGGCTTCATAAATGCCACGGACTGCGCGGACTACCTCGTAAAGAAGGGGATGCCCTTCCGTGACGCTTATAAGATAACCGGAACGCTCGTCGCGCAGTGCATTGAAAAAGGGCTGACCCTCGAAACTCTGCCTATTGAGGACTACAAGGCTATGACCGGGACCTTTGACAGCGACGTCTATGAGGCGATAAGCCTTGAAACCTGCGTGAAGGAGAGAAAGTCCTACGGCGGACCTTCGCCCGACGAGGTAGTAAAGCAGATAGCTGCCGCAGAGAAGGCGCTTTCTGAGTTCACCGAGTGATCTGTGATGAAGAAGAAGGACGTTGTATTCACCATAGGAATGTGCGTGTTCATGGGAGTCCTGTGGATGGCTGGAGAGCTTGTCATGGGGCTTTACATACCCGTCCGTCCGAAGACCCACCTCTGGTGGCTGATTTTTGTTGTGATATTCACCCTTGCGGTGAATATATGGCACAGCTTCATCGAGGACAATTCCGGCCTCAGGGACAAGCGCCGCGAAAAGTATGACCGGAAGGTCAGAGGCAGGAGAGAACGCAAAAAAAATAAGAGGAAAAAGTGAGGAAGTTATCATGTCAGTTAAGATCTATATAGACGGTCAGGAAGGTACTACCGGACTTAAAATACTGGAGCGCTTCGAGGGCAGGAACGACATCGAGCTCCTCCGTATCAGTGAGGACAAGCGCAAGGACGCTTCCGAACGTGCAAGGCTCATAAATATGTCGGATTATACGTTCCTATGCCTGCCGGATGACGCTGCAAGAGAGGCTGTTTCGTTCGTTGAGAACGACCATGTGCGTATAATCGACGCCTCCACAGCTCATAGAACGAACCCCGACTGGGCTTACGGTTTCCCGGAGCTCTCGCCGGAGCACAGGGAGAAGATACGCACCTCTAAGAGAGTTGCAGTCCCGGGCTGCTATGCAAGCGGTTTTGCCTCGATAGTTTACCCGATAGTGAAAAGCGGGATCATTCCCGCAGACTACCCGGTATTTGCCTACGCTACCTCAGGCTACAGCGGCGCGGGCAAGAAGGCGATAGCCGTTTATGAGGGCGATGACAAGCCCTTTGAATTCAACAGCCCAAGACAGTACGCACTCTCTCAGCAGCATAAGCATCTCCCCGAGATGAAGGCG
>CAMOXW010000202.1 GCA_946629405.1 uncultured Ruminococcus sp. | reverse complement strand
CGAGCTCTCGACCGGCAAGACCCTTGTAAATATGACCGCACAGCTCCTGCGTCAGTTTCCCGCCGTCAGGAACAAGCACTTCATCATTGCCTCCGTTATCAACAGGCTTACAGACGAAAATATCGCAAGGCTTGAATCCTTCGGAATCAAATGTGTGAGCCTCCTGAAAATACCCAACGAGGATTACAGCTCCGCAATTACCGCTCAGGAGGTCAGGGCTGCGGAGGAAGCTCCTGCGGCTCGCGGGGATTTCAGCCAGATTTGCAGCTACAGCTTTCCCGACCCGAGGACAGGCGTCGTCATAGGAGATTACTGCTCCGCGCTTCTCAGCATCGCGGAGGACTTCGCCCGGAGTGCTGTCCTCACCGGCAAAAAAATAGCCGTTATCGGCACCGAGGAAGCTATGCTCCCGGCACTCATCCTCGGCAGGACACTCGAAAAACAGGATGCTTCCCGCGAGGTAAAATGCCACTCGACCACAAGAAGTCCTATCGGTATCTCCTCAAGGAAGGGTTACCCGATTTTCAGCGGTTACTCGCTCACAAGCTTCTACGACAGCAGCAGAAGGACTTTTCTGTACAACATTGCACAGTACGATACCGTTATCATCATCACCGATTCTGCCGTTGAAACCTCTGCTGCCGGTGAGCTGTGCGCGGTTTTTTCACAGTCCGGCTGCCGCGATATCAGGCTTATTACGGGAGGCAAAAATGTTCAGCACTTATAAGGAAGAAGATGTCACCATACTCCTGAAGGATATTACCGGCAAGGTCACTCCGCTCGACACCCCACAGCGCGAACGGCTTATTCAGAGCGGCGTGCATTATTCAGAAATGCTGCCGGTAGAGTATACTCCCTCAGAGATGTATATGAAGACCTACTATAACGCGCTCGGGGCTTATTCCCAGCTCACTGCCGATGCTGTTGCGGCTGTTTCAAAAAAAATAATGGCAGGCAGCAGTGCTCCGGTGCTTGTTTCGCTTGCCCGCGCAGGTACATCCATAGGTGTGCTCATAAAGCATTATGTGAAATTCGCCTTCGGAACCGATATCCCGCATTATACCATATCTATAATCAGAGGAAAGGGCATCGACAAAAATGCCATGAGGTATATCCTCCAGAGACATCCGGCAAGGTCTGTCCGCTTCATAGACGGCTGGACCGGCAAGGGCGCTATCCAGAATCAGCTCAATGAGGCTATGAAGGACTATCCCGGCGTTGACCCGGGACTCGCAGTCCTTTCCGACCCTGCGGATGTCGCTGAGATATGCGGTACCCACGACGACCTCCTCATCGCAAGCTCCTGCCTTAACTCTGTCGTTTCCGGGCTGATGAGCAGGACTTTCTTCAAGCCAGGAATAATCGGCGAAAATGACTTCCACGGTGCGGCGTTCTACAGAGAGCTGACTGACAAGGACCTGACCTACCAGTTTATCAATACCATTGAGAAATGCTTTCCGACTGTGAGGGAGATAAGCGATATCCATACCGGCAGCTCAGGACTCGATGAGGTGAAAAAAATCTGCAAGGTCTATGGGATCAGCGACATCAATCTCGTCAAGCCAAGCATCGGTGAGGCTACAAGAGTGCTCCTGAGAAGGCTTCCGTGGAAAATACTCGTCCACAGCCTTGACGATAATGAGCACCTCAGCCACCTCTACCAGCTTGCTGAGGAAAAAGGCGTTGAGCTCGAAAAATACCCACTCGTGAACTACAGGGCGTGCGGACTTATAAAAAAGGTCGCAGATGTCTGATGAAAAGGAGAATTTTATGGCAAGGATCTGGCTTAATCACTGGTTCAGCACAGCTTATAATATCATAAATCTTATCAGGGAGGAACCCGGCTTTTATATAATCGGAACCAATGAGCACAAGTCCTCACCGATAATGACAGTCTGCGATGAATGGTATCAGGAGCCCGTTCTGAAGGGCAGGGAGTACGTTGATTTCTGCCTCAGCTTCTGCAAGGAACACCGCATCGACGTTTTTATGCCGCGCCGTGAGATGATCGCTGTCAGTCAGTACAAGGAGCTGTTCACAAACATCGGCGTGAGAGTCATGGTCGATGATTACTCGCTTGTCTCACTCCTGAACCACAAGGATCAGGCTTACGCCGCATTCAAGGAGTACAATATCGGCAGCGTCCCGGAGTATTACATGGTGACGAACGCCGCGCAGTTCAGAGAGGCTTACGAAAAGCTTTCCGCCAGTTATAAATGGGTCTGCTTTAAGTTCGTCAAGGACGAAGGCGGAAAAAGCTACCGCCTCATCGACAACAACAGAAAAGGCTACACCTCACTTTTCAAGAAACAGACTACCCGTATGTCATTTGATTCCGCCTATGAAGCCATTGCCGAACGTGAGACCACTCAGCCGATAATGGTCATGCCTTTTCTGCCGGACGATGAAGTCAGCGTGGACTGCCTGATGACTTCATCCGGTCTCATAGCTGTACCGAGAGTAAAGGATCCCACAAGGATCGAGCATATCCGTTACGATGAGGATATACTCGGAATGTGCAGAAGATTCTTTGAGAAATTCCCGCTTGAAAATCCGTGTAATATACAATTCAAGTACCTTGACGGCGTTCCCTATCTGCTCGAGGTGAATACAAGAATGTCCGGCGGAGTGCAGATGTCATGCCTCGCATCTGGTGTCAATATACCAAATATAGCTGTAAACAAACTGCTTGGCATTGACCGGAAGTGGAGCTGCAACATGGCTGAAAAGGACGTCACCTACGTTGAGATACCGGTCGTACTATGAGTAAGAGGCTCTTTTTCACCGACCTCGACAACACGCTTATCTTCTCAAAGCGCCGTGAGCTGCCCGGAGATAAACGCCCGGTCGAGTGGCTCAACGGCAGCGTGCAGAGCTTTATGACACAGCGCTCCTTCGACTTTTTTACTTCACAGTGTGAATATGAGTTCATCCCTGTGACTACACGGACAGTCACTCAGTTCATGCGGCTGAATGATCTCATGGATAGTTTTCATTGCAGCCTCGCTCTTGTCTGCAACGGCAGCGTCCTGCTTAGAAACGGTGTACCGGATACTGACTGGCTGAACGAAAGCCGCTGCCTTGCCTCTGAACAGCTTGATGAGCTGCTGAAATGCCACGATATACTCGCTCGTTACGCTCCGGAAAAAACCGTCAGGAGCGGCGAGGAGCTGATGTATTACGTCAGCTCGGATGACCCTGAAAAGCTTTTCAATATAGTTTGCTCTCAGGTCAACACGGAGCTTATCTCCGTCACCCGCGACACACGGAAGGTCTATTGCGTTCCGCAGTCTCTGAGCAAGGGCTCAGCACTGATCCGCATGAGAAGGCTGTTTCCCGACAGCATTTTTGTTTCCACAGGCGACAGCGAGGCTGATATCTCAATGCTGAACACCGCTGACGTATGTATCCCGCATCCGGATATAAGGCGATATATCGACAAAAAATCTATTTCTGCGGACCCTTCCCTGACATTTTCCGACGCTGTATGCGCTGCACTTGAAAAACTCTGACAATTCAGAAATGTTTCACGTGAAACAGTTTTGAAATTCGGATAAATAAGGTGGTCGGTGGATTCCGGCGTTTGCGAAATTGCCTCAGCACGTTATTATATTTCAATATTTGTATAAAATATTAACTAACAAACAAACAGCTCCTGCATTCATGCAGGAGCTTAGTTTTACTCTCATATAAATGTTCTCTCACCGCTCTATTTTCTTTTGACTTAAAGCCTCCGCGATACCACACAGAAACGGTACCGCTGCACTGAATCCAAGCGCAAGAAGAAGCTGCTCCCTTGCAAGCACTACCGTGTCAAATACCGTCCGGAGCTGCGGAAGCATTACCGCCCCAACGAGCGCAAAAACAGATACCGCGACCGCTAAAAGCAACTTGACATTACTGAAAAGATCTATGCTGAATATTGAACCGCTCTCCGACTTGCACTCAAAAACGTGTATGAGCTGTGATACTACAAGAGTGATGAGCGCAGCTGTACGTCCGGCTTCAATGCTCCCGCCCATACGCATCACCATTGTGAACGAAGCAAGAGTCGAAAGTCCTATGAATATTCCCCTGAACACTATCCTCCACATCAGTCCGCCGGCAAAAAATCCTTCATCAGACCGCCTCGGCGGACGCTTCATTATCCCCTGCTCCGGCGGTTCAAGTCCGAGCGCTACAGCAGGAAGTCCGTCCGTCACAAGATTCACCAGAAGTATCTGCACAGGCAGAAGAACTACCGGCATCCCCATTATCATACCAAGGAACATCGTCAGCACCTCGCCTATATTGCATGAAAGCAGATAACGCACGAACTTGCGGATATTCGCGTATACACACCGCCCCTGCTCAACCGCGCTGACAAGGGTAGCAAGGTTGTCATCAAGAAGTATCACATCAGCTGCCTGCTTTGTAACATCCGTGCCTGTCATTCCCATTGCAACTCCCACATCGGCTTCCTTTATGGCAGGAGCATCATTCACGCCATCGCCGGTCATTGTGACGATCTCCCCGCGCCGCTTGAAGCTGCGGACTATGCGGAGCTTGTGAACAGGCTCGACCCGCGCAAAAACGCTGTACTTCCCTATCTCACGATCAAGCTCGGCATCACTCATCCGGTCGAGCTCCGCCCCTGTGACAGCCTTTCCGCCGCGCAGGAGACCTGCCTTTTTTGCAACTGCAACTGCTGTGTTTTTATGGTCACCCGTTATCATGACAGTCCTCACGGAAGCCGCCGCACATTTCCGTATAGCTTCCTTCGCCTCCTCGCGGGGAGGGTCGGTCATGCCGGCAAATCCAAGAAAAACAAGTCCGCCGCTGTCCGGGGCGAATGCCTCCGAGCGAAGCTCCGCAAGAGCAAGCACTCTTAGAGCCTTATCCGACATTTCGTTGACCCTTGCGGAAAGCCTCGACCTTAACTCCGGCGTCATATCACATAAGCTTCCGTCCGCCTCCATATACCGGCTGCACCTCGGAACTATGACCTCTGCCGCGCCCTTGAAGTACATCGTTTTACCGTCAGGCGAGGTGCTGTGTACCGCCATGAACCGCGTCTCACTGTCGAATGGAAACTCCTCCAGCCTGCGCCAGCTCACCTCCAGCGATGTACGGGTAATTCCAGCCTTTGCTGCTGCGACCAGCAGAGCTATCTCTGTAGGATCACCGGTAACCTCCCACTCCCCCCGCGAGCGCGGAGAATTTCTGCCCTTTCCCCCGGTCGATATCGAAGCATTGCAGCACAGTCCCCCGCACCTCAGAGCCTCCGCAAGCGCTTTTTCCCGGCTCAGCTCAACGTATGTATCCTCACCGCCGCGAGTGATCCTTCCGGCTGTACGATAGCCCATTCCGGTAAAAAAGAAGTCATCCGAGGCGGTCGAAAGCTCTGTCACCGTCATCTTGTTTTCAGTGATAGTCCCTGTCTTGTCGGAACATATCACGGACGTGCAGCCGAGTGTCTCAACACTGTGCAGCTTGTTCACAAGAGCCTTCTGCTTCAGCATACGATTGACCGCAAGTGCAAGCGCTATCGTTACAGTTGCCGGAAGTCCCTCCGGTATCGCGGCAATAGCTATGGTAATTCCGGTCATGAGCATTTCAAAGACGTCCTCGCCGCGCAGCACGCCTGCTGCAAATACCGCAGCACATACCACAAGGCATATCACTGCAACTATTTTTCCAAGCTCCGCAAGACGTTTTTGCAGCGGTGTAAGTTCGCGGTCGATATCCGTCAGCATCTCAGATATCCTGCCCATCTGAGTGTGCTTTCCGGTAGCTATGACCCTTGCGCGACAGCTTCCACGGGTGGCAGACGTACCGCAATAGACAATATTTGGCTTGTTGAGCGAATTGTCCGTATCATTTGAAAGTCCCGCAGTCTTTGCAACGGCAGTTGACTCCCCGGTGAGTATGGCTTCATCCGCGAAAAATCCTGCCGCTTTAAGCACAACACAATCCGCCGGGATACGGTCACCCGCTTCAATTTCGATCACATCGTCTGTAACAAGCTTAGCCGCATCTATCTCGATCAGCCTGCCGCTGCGGTAACACTTTGCTGTCGGAGAAGTCATTGACCTTAGCGCTTCAAGAGTGTGCTCTGTGCGGTATTCCTGTATGAAGCCAAGCACAGCGTTCAGCAGAACTATAAGTATTATCGTCACAGCGTCCGATATCTCGCCGAGCAGCACTGAAACTGCCGTTGCAGCAAGGAGTATCATGACCATGACGTCCCTGAACTGCCCTATGAATATCCGTGCCGGACCGGTCTTCTTTCCCTCCTCAAGAACATTCGCACCCTCAGCTCTGAGCTTCGCGGCAGCTTCCTTTTCAGTAAGTCCCATTCCATCACCTTCCGGAAATTATTTGTCCATACACAATATGTCCGGAAAGGGACAAATATTCATGTGAATATTTTTATAGATCGTTGCAATAATATTATAGAGGTGATGATATGGCAGAAATGTTAGAAAGAGGCGTTTTTAAGCTGGAAAGCCCCGTATTTATCGAGGGCTTCGCCTCCGTCGCAGGAAGCAAGGAGGGCAAGGGCCCGCTCGGAAACTGCTTCGACGAGGTTATTGAGGACAGTCACTTCGGCATGGATACTTGGGAAAAGGCGGAAAGCCGCTTTCAGCTTGAAGCAGTTACGCTCGCAATACGCAAGGCTCAGCTCCATAATGAGGATATAGATGCAATCTGCGCCGGCGACCTTATCAATCAGTGTACCGGCTCGACATACGGTCTCAGAGAGCTTGGGATACCCTTTCTCGGGCTGTACGGCGCTTGCTCGACTATGGCAGAGGGACTCCTTCTGAGCTCCCTGCTCGTTTCCTCCGGAGCAGTGAAACGTGCCGCTGCGGCGACATCCTCACACTTTTCAACTGCTGAGAGACAGTTCCGATTTCCCCTTTCCTATGGCGGTCAGCGCACTCCGACGTCACAATGGACGTGTACTGCCTCGGGTGCGGTGATTCTCTCTGACAGCAGCGGGAAATGCGGTATAACCGGCGGCTGCATTGGGAAAATAACCGACATGGGTGTAAACGATATCAACAACATGGGAAGTGCTATGGCGCCTGCTGCTGCTGATACTATAAAACGCTACCTAAGAGCCTCAGGGACTTCTCCGGAAGACTACGACTATATTGTGACCGGCGACCTCGGAACTGTCGGCAGTACCCTTGTGAAAGAGCTTCTGTATAATGATGGTATCGACATCTCAGTACAGCACCGTGACTGCGGTGTGCTTATCTTTGACTGCGATGCTCAGGACACTCACTGCGGCGGTTCAGGCTGCGGGTGCAGTGCGAGTGTACTCTGCGGGTACTTTCTTCCTATGCTTGAAAGGGACGAGGCAAGGAATATCCTCTTTGCTGCAACAGGTGCTCTTATGTCTCCCATGACGCTCCAGCAGGGCGAAACGATACCGGCGATATCGCATCTTGTTGACATAAAAGTTTCAGGATAAAAATAAGGGGACATCATCCGTCCCCTGCATATTTTTACTGTGATACAAGGGCAATTTGCGAACGCCTGAACACCAAAAAGTTACATACCCTTTTTCATTACATCCTCTGAATATTGACATTCCTACCATTTCGATATATAATATAATGTGAAAGGAGTTTTTTTATGGATAAATGCTTTGAGGCCCGCCTCAGTACGGTCACTGAAAATATCATAAACAGCTATACCGGCGACAAGACCATTGACGAGGTGAAGGCTTACGATCACCCTAACAAGGAGTCTATCGTCGATATCATAACCAAGCTAAAAAAGATCATCTTTGCAGGCTATTTCCGCAGCGGCTCATTCCGTTCGTATACCCTCCGCAATAACGTCACTATGCTGCTCGAGGACGTCCACTACAAGCTTTCCCGGCAGATCGCGGAGGTCTACCGTTACCTCCCGGAATATACCGATGCAACGAGCTCTGAGCTCCGGAAAAAGGCTGAGTGCGTTACCTTTGAATTTCTCGACAGGATCCCCAAGATACGAGAATACATAGAAACTGACGTTGACGCAGCCTATGAGGGCGACCCGGCAGCATTCAGCAAGGATGAGATAATCTTCTCCTACCCCGGACTTTTTGCTATCCTCGTCAACCGTATCGCTCATGAGCTTTTCCTGCTCGGAGTGCCGCTCATCCCGCGTATAATGACGGAATATGCCCACAATGAAACAGGCATTGATATACACCCCGGCGCTTCTATCGGAAAGTATTTCTTCATCGACCACGGAACAGGCATAGTTATCGGTGAGACTACAGAGATCGGCGACAATGTCAAGATATATCAGGGAGTTACTCTCGGTGCTCTTTCAACTCGCGGCGGTCAGCAGCTCAGAAACAAAAAGCGTCACCCGACTATCCGCGATAACGTGACTATCTACTCCGGTGCTTCCATTCTTGGCGGAGATACTGTCGTCGGCAAGGACGTTGTTGTCGGCGGTAATGCCTTCATCACCAATTCTATCCCCGATGGCGCAAGGGTTAGCATCAAAAATCAGGAGTTAAGATACAACTACCATTCCTCAAAGAGCGCCGCAAAACCCGATTTCTCGCAGGACGAAGCATGGTTCTATGTGATATGAGAATATTCACAAAAAAGAAGCCGCACAATTATGTGCGGCTTTCGTCTTATGTTCCTGAAATGGTGAATCTTATCTCGAAGCTGTTCTTAGGCATTACATAATCGACCTTCGGAGCAGCGTCGTTGTACTTGTTGACAAGCTCGATATAGAGATTGCCGGTGTTGTCCTCACTTACGATAGGATTCTTTATAGCAATTTCCTGATCGTCGCAGAGAAGGGTAACATTGGTCACCTTTATCTTGCTGCTGAACTTTGTATCAGTGCTGATAAAGAGCATATTCAGCGCGTTACTGTCTGCGGAAAAATCATAGCCGGAGACCTTTACTGAATAGTCACCGTCACCGGTTATTTCAGCATCGGTAAAGGCTGCACCTGTGTCAACGATATCGTCCTTGCCGTCGCCGTCTGTGTCCTCCCACTTGATGAGAGTATTGAACCACTCGCTCTCAGCGCCGTAGGTGCCGTCTGACCAACCGTTCCTGAAAGTGTAGACCTCTGTCTGTATACCGATGTAAGCGTGTATACCTGTTTTCTCCGTTTTACCTGATGAAGCGGAGGTATAACGGTCAACTGTTATCTTATGTCCGGCATCAGGATTTTTGTCCTTGACAGCAGTAATAATAGACTGGATGATCTCCGGCTGAGTCTGCTCACAGGTAGTTCTGTTAAAGAGACCAAAACCATATTTTCCGTTATAGCCATTGTCCCAGTAGACCGGAGTGATTTTTCTTAAAGCGGCAGCACCTGCAAGGTAGCCGTTGTAATAAACACGATTCTCAGCGATCTGGTTGGGTATACCGGCATTAGCGCCTGTTTTGTCGATACAGCCGTACTCGCCGATGATAACGGGGATTCCTTTGTCAACGTAGCCTGTCTTGAGCTTTTCCATCTGCGCGTCGATGTGGTCTTCCTTGCCCCATGAGGCGGTATTCTTAGGACTTGCTCCGTTGATCTCAACTATCTCCTGACCGCGCTCGCCCCAGAGGAAGGTCTTGTTATTCTCCGTGCCGCAGTAATCCCACGGGTCGTAGCAGTGTACAGAAAGAACAAGTCTTCCGGTGTCAGACGAATTATTTGCATCAGTCGGCATCTGGAAACCATAATCGCCGACAGTATAATTTATATCCGTATTCCAGCCGGGAACCATGAGCCAGCGGTGAGTATTCTCGCTGCCGGAAGCGCGTACCGTGTCAACGAATATCTGGTTGTAAGCATTGAGATTGCCGTAGTATTCACGGTTAGGGTCACCGTAGGTTCCGTCAAATACCTCGTTCATGCTCTCAAATATAAGATGCTCATCATAGTCCTTGAACTGCTCTGCTATCTGATCCCAGAGATGCTTGTAGCGTTCCTTTATAGTGTCCTGATCGTCGCCGTTTATGAGCAGCCAGCCGCCCGGTATTGAGTTATAGCCGTCGCCGTGTACGTTGATGATGACAAACAGATCACGGGTATAGCAGTAGTCAACGACCTCTTTGACGCGATCAAGCCACTCAGGTTCGACCATATAATTATTTTCGTCGTTGATCTTGCCGATATAGGATACAGGCACTCTGATCGTTTTGAAGCCTGCGTCTGCAACAGCGTCGATCATTTCCTGGGAAGCCTTCGGATTGCCCCATGCAGTCTCGCTGACCTCTCCGCCAGAGACAGCTTCCAGGGTATTGCCGAGATTCCAGCCTGCACCGAGGTTCTCGGCGAAATTTTCAGGTGTAAGGCTGAGTTCACTTGCAGCGGGTTTGCTATCATTGTCCGGAGAGGACTCAGAGCTGCTGTCTGAGGAACAAGCAGCTAATCCTGAAGCCATTGCTGCCACGCAGACGAGAGAGAGTATTTTTTTTTCAAGATACATTTTAATATCCTCCTTGATTTTTCGGTTGCCTAAAACCGTTTCAGGAACATTATAACACAGAGTGAAAATTTTTGCAATAGTTTTCTGTTCAGTTTATTCATAACATTGCAAAAACGATTAAAACGTATTTTACTGAGCATAATAAAGCTGAGGTGATAAAATGCTGCAATTTATGATCGGTATGTTTTTCGGAGGAACAGTCGGAGCAATGGCGATGTGCCTCTGTACAGCGGCAAAGTGGGGTGATGATAATAAATAATTTCATCCGTTTGTCACATAATTAACAAACTTCAATGCTATGATATTTTAAGATTATTTTAAGCCATCTGTGTTATTGTATAATTGCAAAAAAGATCGGAAAAATACGAAAGGAGTGAGCTTATGCTGGAAACTATTTTTGGTGTGGTCATTGGCGGTACAACTGCTCTGTTCTCGCTTTGCCTGTGCAGTGCGGCTAAACAGCCTGAGAAAAACTGATGTGCAGACTTCACATTAGGCGGTGAAGCGCTGCATTCCCAGCTTCATTAACGACCCAATAAAAACAAGGGCTGATACGACGATCAGCCCTTGTTTCTTTTAGTATATATTTTTCCTCATTGACTGTTATCACTTCTTCTCAGGCACCTTAATGATATCCTTACGCATATAGGACTGTAGTACCTTCGGGATACGGATAGAGCCGTCTTCGTTAAGATTATTTTCAAGGAAAGCAATAAGCATTCTCGGAGGTGCAACGACTGTATTATTGAGAGTATGTGCAAAATACTTGTTTCCGTCGGCTCCCTTTCCCCTTATACCGAGGCGGCGAGCCTGTGCGTCACCGAGATTTGAACAGCTTCCGACCTCGAAATACTTCTTCTGACGCGGCGACCATGCTTCAACATCTATAGATTTAACCTTCAGGTCAGCCAGATCACCCGAGCAGCATTCAAGCGTGCGGACAGGTATATCAAGCGTGCGGAAAAATTCTACAGTATAGCTGTAGAGCTTGTGGAACCAGTCCATAGAGTCCTCAGGCTTGCAGACAACGATCATTTCCTGTTTCTCGAACTGGTGGATACGGTAAACGCCGCGCTCCTCTATACCGTGAGCGCCGACCTCCTTGCGGAAGCATGGAGAATAGCTGGTGAGCGTCTTGGGAAGCTCCTCCTCGGGAACAATAGTGTCAATGAACTTACCGATCATAGAGTGCTCGGATGTGCCGATGAGGTAGAGGTCCTCACCCTCGATCTTATACATCATTCCTTCCATTTCAGCGAAGCTCATAACGCCTGTAACAACGTTGCTTCTTATCATGAAAGGCGGAATGTAGTAGGTGAAGCCCTTGTCTATCATGAAATCACGGGCGTATGAGAGAATACATGACTGGAGCTGAGCAATATCGCCGCAGAGATAGTAGAATCCGTTGCCGCTGGTCTTTCTTGCGCTGTCGATGTCGATACCGTTGACCTTTTCCATGATATCAACGTGATAGGGCACCTCAAATTCAGGCACAAAGGGCTCGCCGAAGCGCTCTACTTCAACGTTTTCCGTGTCATTTTTTCCGATCGGAACGCTCTCGTCAATTATATTCGGGATAACGAGCATGATTTCGCGGATGTCCTTTTCGGTCTGCTCCTCGAGCTGTTCAAGTTCTTCAAGCTTTCTGCCGATCTCAGCGACCTCAGCCTTGACCTTCTCAGCCTCATCCTTCTGTCCCTGCTTCATGAAGCCGCCGATCTCCTTGCTCTTTACATTTCGCATATTTCTGAGGTTATCGCACTCAAGCTTAGTTTCTCTGAACTTCTTGTCGAGCTCAATTACTTTGTCAACAAGCTCAATTTTTTCGTCCTGGAACTTTTTTCTGATGTTTTCCTTTACGAGCTCTGGATTTGTCCTGATAAGTTTAATGTCGATCATTTTAATTACTCCTTTTTATTCATTTGCAAGCTTATCTGCAAGCGCTGCAAGGTCATCTTTATCATAGAATTCAAGGATGAGGGCACCCTTGTTTTTACCATAGTCAATCTTTACTTTTCTGCCAAGTCTTTCTTTAAGTGAAAGCTCCATTTCAACAAAATAGTTGTCTATCCTCTTGTCAGCAGCGGCACCTTCGTCCTCAGTCTCAGTTGATTTCTGAGCAGCTCTTTCAACCTGACGAACTGTAAGTCCGCCGTTTGAAGCCCTGAGAGCAGTTGCAACAAGAAGTTCCTCATTTTCAAAGCCAAGCAGGGCACGTCCATGACCTGCTGATATTTCGCCGTTTTCAAGCATCCTGACTACTCGGTCCGGCAGAGAGAGAAGTCTTACCGAATTGGCAATAGCTGAACGCGATCGTCCGACCAATTTAGCGACCTGGTCCTGCGTCATACCATACTTTTCCATGAGGTCGTTATAACCGGTAGCCTCTTCGACCGGATTAAGGTTCTCACGCTGGAGATTTTCTATAATAGCGATCTGCATTGTCTCCGAATCCGAAAGCTCACGGATGCTCACAGGAATTTCTTCAAGTCCGAGCATCCTTGCAGCGCGCCATCTGCGTTCGCCAGCAACTATCTGATAACCGCCGGAGCTGATTGGTCTGACAAGTACAGGCTGGAGCATACCGTGCTCACGGATAGAATCTGCGAGAGCAGCTATTGCATCATCGCTGAAATTCTTTCTTGGCTGATCGCGGTTTGGCTCAATTTCGGAAATTCTCAGTGTTTTTTTAACCTGAACGTCGTTAGTATTGTCACTGAAAAGGGTCTCGAGACCGCCGCCTAATCCACCTTTTGCCATAATTTACCTCCTTTTTAACGTTTTCTTTTGAAGCTGAATATCTTTTTCTTTTTTGGAAGCTCCAGAGGTTCGCCGAGTATCTCATGGCAAAGAAGCTCATATGACTCAGCGCCTTTTGAAGTTTTATCATAGTACATAACAGGCTTTCCGTAGCTTGGAGCCTCGGAGATACGCACGTTTCTGGGTATTTTCGTGGTAAACACCTTTCCCGGGAAGTGCTTTTCTACTTCCGCAACAACGTCATTAGCAACATTAAGACGGCTGTCAAACATTGTAAAGAGAATTCCCTCAATTTCAAGAGCAGGATTGTAATTGCTCTTAACAATTTTAATAGTATTCACAAGCTGTGAAAGGCCTTCAAGCGCATAGAATTCTGCAAGCATCGGAACCATGATTGTATCGCAGGCGACAAGGCTGTTTATTGTTATTGTGCCAAGAGCCGGAGGGCAGTCAATAAGAATATAATCATAATCATTTTTGCAGTTGAGTATCTGCATTTTCAGCCTGTTAACTCGATTTTCGTTGCTGACGAGCTCAATTTCACAGCCTGCAAGCTCCTCTGTAGCTGGAATAATACTAACATTTTCAAATTCAGTAGCAATTACAGCATCCTGAATCCGGGTTTTTCCAATTATAACATCGTAAGTTGTAAAGCTGACGGATTTTTTCTTTATTCCGAAGCCAGTGGTCGTATTTCCCTGCGGGTCGGAGTCGATGCAGAGTATCTTAAAGCCTCGGGAGCCGAGATATGCTGCGACATTCACGACTGTAGTTGATTTTCCGACGCCACCCTTTTGATTGGCAACAGCGATAATTTTGCCCATATTATCATCCTTTCATTATTTTTTTCGGCAGTATCACTGATATGCCGTGTGTACAAATCTATTATACCACTTTTCAAGCTGAATGTAAATACGCTGAATAAAAAAATGTTTCACGTGAAACATTCTGGTGAGTGTTTCACGTGAAACATTTTAGTTAACTCTGTTCTGAATTGGAATTCGGACGCGGTATTCTATGTAATCTTCATTCTGAAACTTGCGGGAATCAGCAGAAATACCGGCAGCCTGCATATTTTCAACAGCACGATTAATAGTATTTACAAAAGATCGTACGTTTTCAAAGATTTTTGAATGGCGTTTAAGACTTTCCTTGTGAGCAATATCTGATAAATAATCATCAATCAACTTGTCTGTACGCTCGACATTTAACTTGTTTTTTATGATTTTCTCAAGGATATTCCTCCTTTCCTCGGGACTTGCAATACGAAGGAGCGAACGTGCATGACGTTCTGTAAGGCCATACTTAACGATCATATCACGCTCATCAGAATTAAGTCTGAGAAGTCTAAGCTTATTTGCTATTGTACTCTGAGCTTTTCCAAGTTTCATTGCAGCGTCTTCCTGAGTAAGTCCATAAAAAGAAATAAGCCGCTCGATAGCCATAGCTTGTTCAAAACAGTTAAGATCCTGACGCTGTATATTCTCAACAAGCGCAAGAATTGCTGAATTTCTGTCATTAATATCAACTATAATGCACGGAACAGCTTGTAATCCACACATTTTTGCAGCACGAAGCCGTCTTTCACCAGCAACAAGTTGGTAATCATCACCATATCGTCTGACAGTCAACGGTTGAATAATACCATTTGTCTTTATTGAGTCAGCAAGCGATGAAATATCAGTTTCTCCGAATTCAAGCCGCGGTTGCGCTGGATTAGGAACAATTCGATCTACATCAATTTCAACAACCTTGTTTACAGTCTTGATTCTTGTTAAATTAAGGAAACCTCCCATAAAAATACCTCCAAATCAATTTTTCTATATTCATTCTAACACAAACGGGAAATAGTTTCCATAAAAAAATTCCGCTGAAATTCGACATTTCAGCGGAAAAATCTATCGTAAAATCGTTTTTTAAAGAGGTTTCTTTTTAATCTGAGCGCTATTGCGTGGGTATTTTGTCGGAGTTTGCGATATTTTTTTTATGACAATTATTCTTCTTTGTTCTTCTTCAACACTATAATCAACGCATTTTTCAAAAATTCCTCCGAGAATCCGAATTGCATCAGAGCTTTGTTCTACAGCTTCATTTGGGCCTTTCATAGCAATAAATGAACCGTCTATTTTTACAAACGGAAGACAATATTCACTAAGGACAGGAAGTGAAGCAACAGCTCTTGCACAAGAAATGTCAAACTTTTCTCTATACTCCGGAAGTCGTGCATAATCCTCAGCTCTGCCATGAATAAAATTCGCTGAAATATTTAAATTATTGCATACATTTTCGAGGAATGTTATCCGTTTAGAAAGGCTGTCAAGTAGCGTAATTTTTAAATCAGGCAGCATAATTTTAAGTGGAATCGCTGGAAATCCAGCACCGGTTCCTACGTCAATAATAGTTGATTCACACGGGATCTCGCACTTCGTAAGCAGAATAGCACTGTCAAGAAAATGCTTGATAAGAATTTGTTCAGGCTCAACAATTGCAGTTAGATTGATTTTTTGATTCCATTCAACAAGAAGATCAGAATATGTCTGAAGCTTTTCGTATTTTTCACGATTTAGTGTTAAACCATATTTACCAAACAAAGTGCAAGATAATTCAAAATCAGGAAGCATAATTATTCCTTTCCACGCTGAAGCCAGACGCTAAGAAGTGTGATATCTGCCGGAGAAACACCAGAAATACGCGAAGCCTGCCCCAAAGAAATAGGTTTATACTTATCAAGTTTCTCTGCAGCTTCAAGCCTCAATCCTCGAATCTGGCTATAATCCACGTTGTCTGGAATTCTTTTTTCTTCAAGCTTACGCATGATCTCAATCTGATCAAGCTGCTTTGCAATATATCCCTTATACTTAATTTGTAATTCAACCTGTTCACAAACTTCAGCACTGAGCTCAGTTCTGCCAGGATCAAATTGAGCAATATCGTTATAATTTATCTGTGGACGACGAATCAGATCAGCTAATTTACAACCCGTTGTAAGTGGGGAAGTACCCTTACTTTCAAGAAAATAGTTTAAACTATCACTTGGACCAATATTTGTATTTTCAAGACGATTGATCTCTCTCTCAGTTGCAGCAATTTTTAAATTTAAATCGGAAAATCTCTTGTCATTTATAAGACCAAGCTTGTGACCAATAGGAGAAAGCCTTTGATCTGCGTTATCCTGGCGCAAAATGAGCCTATACTCGCTTCTCGAAGTCATCATTCTGTAAGGATCAGAACAACCTTTGGTAACAAGATCGTCAACGAGAGTGCCTATATATGAGCTTGCACGGTCAAGAATCATTGGCTCAGCACCTTTAATTTTAAGCGCAGCATTGATGCCGGCAACTATACCCTGTGCAGCAGCCTCCTCGTATCCGGAGCTGCCGTTGAACTGACCTGCACCATACAATCCTCCGATATTTTTGAACTCAAGGGTTGGAAACATCTGAGTAGGATTGCAGCAATCGTACTCAATAGCGTAAGCCGGTCTCATTATCTCAACGTCCTCAAGTCCATCAATTGTCTTTAAAAATGCAAGCTGAACATCCTCCGGCAACGAAGATGACATTCCCTGCAAATAGTATTCCTCCGTGCTCAGTCCCATAGGTTCAACAAACAGCTGATGTCTTGGCTTGTCTGAAAACCTAACAATTTTGTCCTCAATAGACGGACAGTATCTTGGACCTACTCCTTTAATTCTTCCTGAGTAAAGTGGAGATCTGTCGAGGTTTGCAAGTATCACTTCATGTGTTTTACTATTTGTATATGTAACATAGCAACTCACTTTATTTTCAAGTCCGGATTTATCTGTTTCAAATGAAAACGGAACAATTTCTTCATCACCGTCCTGACGCTCCATGATGTCAAAATTGATGCTGCGACGGCTTACACGACAAGGCGTACCCGTCTTAAAACGACGAAGCTCAATTCCATTGTCAATTAAGCTCTGGGACAAATACTTACTTGGCAAAGCAGAATCCGGGCCGCTTTCATACGAAACTTCACCAATATGAATTTTTCCTTTAAGATAAGTACCGGTCGAAATTATTGCAGCTTTGACCTTATAAATTGCTCCGAGAGTAGTCCTTACGCCGGAAATTTTACCATTCTCGACAATTATCTCAGCGATTTCAGCCTGCTTAATATAAAGATTTTTTTGTTTTTCACACACATTTTTCATATAATTATGATACATAACTCTGTCCGCCTGAACCCTCAGACTATGAACAGCGGGTCCTTTTCCCCTGTTCAGCATTCGACTCTGAATAAAGCATTTATCAGCTGCCTTACCCATTTCACCTCCGAGAGCGTCTATCTCACGCACAAGATGCCCCTTTGCAGTACCTCCGATTGACGGATTACAGGGCATATTTGCAATCTGATCGAGCGAAATAGTAAACATTACAGTCCTGCACCCGAGGCGGGCTGAAGCAAGAGCGGCCTCTATTCCAGCATGACCCGCGCCAATTACAGCGACGTCAAACTCGCCCATATTATATGTCATAAGCATTCTCCTTTTGTTTCACGTGAAACATTATTTGCCAACACAGAATCTCGAAAAAACTTCATCAATAACCGCATCCGTGACCTTCTTACCTGTCAGCTCAAGGAGCCTCTGCTCGGCATCGTCAATAATAACATTAATTGCGTCAAGCATTTCACCGTTACCAATTGCATTGATTGCAAGATCAATTGAATTTATCGAACTTTCAATGCAAGCTCTCTGTCGTTCATTTGCAGCAGTTACAGTATTAAAGGAATTGATGTTTATACAGAAAATCTTCTCGATAGCATTTCTCAGGTCGTCGATGCCGTTATTTTCTTTGGCAGAAATATATACAGCTTGTATATTTTTATCTGTAAGAAATTTATTATCAAACATTTGTTCTTTATCACTTTTGTTTATTACAGCAATAGCTTTTCTGTCACTTATCTTATCAATAAGGCGTAGATCATCCTCCGTACATGGACATCCTCCGTCAAAAACAGCAATCACAAGCTCGGCTGAATCTATGAGACTTTCAGCCATGCTTACTCCTATACCTTCGATAATATCTTCCGTATCACGGATGCCAGCTGTGTCTGAAAGCCTCAGAACAATATCCCCGAGCCGCACAGTCTCCTCAACAATATCACGAGTCGTACCTGCGATATCAGTTACTATGCTCCGCTGACAGCCGCTAAGAAGATTGAACAGAGTTGATTTTCCCACATTAGGCTTGCCGACTATTGCTGTCGGCACACCCTCACGGACTATTCGTCCGGCATCGTAGTTTTTAATAAGTGAGGCAAGTTCGCCGCGGACCTCAGAAAGTTCCTCACGAAGGACCTCTGGTTTTACAGCCGGGATATCCTCCTCCGGGTAGTCAGCCCACGCCGCAAGGTCGCCGAGAATTTTCATAAGCTTTCCGGAGCATCTCTCAGCTTTCCTGAATGCTGCACCGCTGCGAAGCTCCTCAGCCATTTTCATTTCACGATCGCTGCGGGCTGAAATCAAGTCCATGACCGCTTCAGCCTGAGTAAGATCAAGCTTTCCATTCATAAAGGCACGCTTAGTGTACTCGCCCGGAAGCGCATTCACTGCACCGTTCGCAAGAGCCGCACGAAGCACACGCCGGGTCACATAGATACCGCCGTGACAGGATATCTCGGCAGTGTCCTCGCCGGTATAGCTGTGAGGGGCGCGGAAAACAGTCAGTATACAGTCATCAAGACGCTCATTGCCGTCATGAGCAAAGCCGTAAGCACAGGTATATCCAGACATATCAGCAGCTTTTTTTCCGCTGACAGAAGTGAATATCCTGTCGGCAACTTCAATGGCTTTTTCGCCTGAGATTCTGATAACGGCGATACCTCCGACGGCGTCAGGAGTTGAAACAGCAGCAATAGTTGACAAAATTATCCCCCCTAAAAAAACAACGGCAAAAGCTGCCGTTGCTCATGAGCTTAAAGCTCTATTTTTCCGTAAAGACCGAAGTCCATGCTGTCCTCAGGCTTAGGTCTCTTATAGTCCTTCTCAAAGCTTGTTGAAAGGTCAACGGACTTGCGCTCCATTGTTACCTCTCTGTCGCGGTTCCTTCCGCCACCGTTACGACGATCATTGCGTCTGCCGCCGCCTCTGCGGTCATCGCGGCGTCTGTCGTTTCTTCTGGGGTTATTTGAAGAAATAATGATCTTTCTGTAAGGCTCCTCGCCGACTGATCTTGAAGAAACTCCCTCTATCTTGGAGATAGCAGAGTGGATAACTCTTCTCTCATAGGGATTCATAGGCTCAAGGGGCTGAGATCTCCCTGTTCTGAGGACTGACTTAGCGACCTTGGCAGCGAGCTGCTCGAGGGTATCCTTGCGCTTGCTTCTGTAGCCGAGGCAGTCGATAGTGATCCTGTAATAGTCCTTATCGCCCTTGTTAGCGATTATAGAGCAGAGGTACTGGATAGCGTCGAGAGTCTCGCCGCGTCTGCCGATTATAGTGCCGTTATTTTCGCTTTCAACATTGATAACAGCGCCTGTTTCGTTCTGGTATATTTTATACTCAGCCTCAACACCCATAGCGCGGAGAATGCTTGTGATATAATCTCTTGCGATCTTGACCTTGGGGTTGATGAGGCTCTCGTCCTCGATGAGGGTGAAGTTATCGAGTGAATAGTCAGCCTCATCGTCAGAATTATCAACTGAAGGATCCTCGGGAATTTTCTTTTCAACGGGCTTATTCTCAGGCTCGGCAGGCTTGGGTTCAGCCTTCTTTTCCTCTGCCGGAGCAGCAGGTGCGGCAGGTTTTACATTATCTGCGGCGGGCTTTGCAGGAGCCTCCGTCTTCTTTACGGGCTCAGGCTTTTTTTCAGCGGGAGCAGCAGGCTTCTGAGCAGGGGCAGCGGGATCATTGTAGGTAGCCTTTACCTTTGCGTCCTTGGCACCTATACCGAAAACGCCCTTTTTACCCTCGTCGATGATCTCGAAGCGGATAGCTCTTATGTCCTTTCCGAATTTTTTTGCGGCGAGGGCCTTAGCCTCGTCAACAGATTTTGCTGTAAATATCTCAGTCATATTTATACCTCCCTGAGGAAATCAATCCTCATCATTATCTGAATCATCATAGATATCGCCGTATTTTTCAGCCATACGCTTTCTTGCTTCTTTAAGTTTATCGCGGTTATACTTATTCATTTCCGAGCGGGATATCTTTTCGCCGTTCTTTTTTCTGTTATTGGCAGCATTCTGCTGCTGGTTCACGAGCTCCTGCTGTTCGATCATTCTCTGCATGAATGTCTTTTTCTCGGGGTGTTTTTCAGCGTAGATGCGGGCTTTTTCCTTTTCCTTATCATTGATAGCCTCTGTACGTTCGGGAGTGAAATACTGGTTAAGGCAGAACATGATTATGAAGGAAAGAAGTGCTGACCATATCCAGTAGAAACCAACGCCGGCAGGTACCTGGAATGCGAACCATACAGAGAGGAGCGGCATGAAATACATCATGAATGTAAGGCAGCCTCCGCCCTGCATATTCGGATTTACTTTTTTCTGGTGGATCTGGCTGTAAACTGAGGAAATGAGCTGAGCCAGACCTGCAAGTATGGGGATAAAGAAGAGTACGACAGACTCTTTGCTTGACCAATCAACGTGAAAGGAAGGAGTTTTTCCGAGATTAGCGCCGAAGATAGTGAAATTATCGCTGAAATCGCTTACCTTCTGCATAAAATCGCCCTTGAGGTGGGCAAAATCAGACGGATTCGCATTGAGCTTATCCATGATCTTGAGCTCACATCTGAGGTTAGAAAGCTTGGTGCCGGCAATATCAGCGGCGTCTCTTCTTACTCCCTTACCAAATCTCAGGATATGAGTTATAGGCTTATAAACAACGTCCAGGATACCGAACAGGAGGAACATCTGGATAAATGCAGGGAGGCAGCTTCCCATAGGATTTATGCCTTCCTCGACGTAGAGCTTCTGCTGTTCCTGCTGGAGCCTCTGGGGGTTATTAGCGTAGCTCTTGCGAAGCTTATCGAGCTTAGGGGTAAGGAGCTGCATACGCGCGGAATTCTTCTGGGTCTTGTAGTTGACCGGGAAGAGCAGCAGCTTTGTCACAACAGTGAAAACGATGATCGAGACAGCATAGTTCCCGAAGATCTTATAGATAAGCATCATGAGGTATCCGAAGGGGACACCGATAATATCATAGATAGCGTTCAATATTCATCCCTCTTAATATTTGTCATCTTCATTTTCTTCATTGCCGTCATCCGGGAACATTTCGTCATAGTCGTATTTTCTGACCCTGAACGTAAATTTTTCCGGAACCGGATCGTAGCCGCCCATTGACCACGGATTGCAGCGCAGTATCCTCCAGCCGGCAAGAAGAAAGCCTCTGATGAAGCCGAATCTTCTGAAAGCCGTCATAGCATAAGCACTGCACGTTGGGTGATATTTACATTTAGCCGGAAACAGCGGAGAAATGCACTTCTGATAGAATTTTATCAGAAGCATGGCGATATACTTCATTTTTTCGGTTTTCCCGGAGGAAAGCTCCTAAACATCCTGTTGATGTCGCTGACGCCGTACTTTTTCATATACGCGCAGTACTCCTGTGATTTTATCTCACAAACCGCAGCTCTTGCGACGATCACAACATCTATCCCGACAGGCAGCTCTGCCTCACAGAAGCGGTAAGCCAGACGGATAAGGCGTTTAGCGCGGTTGCGGTGGACGGCATTTCCTATCTTTTTGCCGGCGGTAATGCCGAGGCGGTTAAAGGGTCTGCCGTTAGGTCTGACATATATGACCGAGTATTTAGATGCGGAGAATTTACCTTTCCTATAAATGGCAAGGAAATCCTTGTTATCGTTTAATATTTCCGTATAAAGCATAAATACACCATAGGTAGGCTTGCCCATAAAAGGGGCAGGCTCTAACAAAAAAGACCACAAAAATATATTTTGTGGTCAGCGTCGTCAGTGAGTTAATCTTGCTCTGCCCTTAGATCTTCTACGAGCTAAAACCTTTCTGCCGTTCTTGGTAGCCATTCTCTTCATAAAGCCGTGCTCTTTCTTTCTGTGGAGCTTCTTAGGCTGGTAAGTTCTTTTCATGATGCAGGTCCTCCTCTCTGCTCTGATGATATACTGAGAACACCGCGGATATACGCGGTATTCAAATCGTTGTAGAATATGCAGACATAGCTGTCAGCATTACACTAATAGATTATAACTTAAAATAGAATTGATGTCAAGTAATTCCTGAAAATTTTTTTTGAAAAAAAATATTTTCATATTTTTCACCAATTGGATTCATCGAACCGGCATTGATTTTTAATCATATTGAACATTAGATATCATTTGAAGCTGCATATTGCTTAGAATAATTTATCAGGAATAAAGACGCAGCAGATAAGTGCTCGGACTGTTGATTTTTTTGAAAATTATGTTAAATAACAGCTGTGTGAATAACTTTTCAACAGATTTTTTCGCAAAAAACGCCATTTCGGAGTGAGTTTCGCCACTGATTCAACACAGTTTTCAACAATATGTCAATTTAGGTGTGGAAAATAAATTGATTTTCTATCCTTTTTAATATATAAAATAGCTTGCAATTTCAAGCCGTTTATGATATAATAATAATGTATTGTGGGCAGCTATGCAATTAAAGCTCCCGGGAAGATAATCTTCCAGTTAAAAATTTATACGGAGGTTAAACATGAATTCGTTTGAAGAAGTTTTTGAAAACGTTAAAAAATACTGCCTTGAAAACGATAAGATCCCTGAGGTCGCAATCACCACTTGGATAAATCAGCTAAAACCAGTAAGCTTCAACGGTACAGATGCCGTTTTCAGCATACAGACAGAGTTTCAGAAGACAATAATCATCGGTAAGTACGGAGAAACACTCAATGAGGCTTTCAGGCATATCCTCGGCTTTGATGTGAATATTGTGGTCGAGCTCGAGTCAGACCATTCTGAAAATATCAAGATCCCGACCGATGCTGAGCTTGAACAGAAACACGCTGAGCTTGAGCAGAAGTACAAATTTGCAAATTACGACTACACCTTTGATACCTTCATCGAGGGCAGATCGAACGAGTTTGCCCTCGCGTGCAGCAAATCAGTTGCAAAAAGCTGCGGAGAACAGGCAGTCCCTGTCTATAACCCGCTGTTCATATATGGTCCTTCCGGCATGGGCAAGACCCACCTCATAACTGCTATTGCAAACGAGGTCCGCAAGAACCGTCCCGACTTCAACATTGTCTATATCACCAGCGAGACCTTCGGCAGCGACCTTGTAAATGCGCTCAATAAGGGTCTTATCTCTGATTTCCACGACAAGTACAGGAACGCTGATATCCTCCTCATCGACGATATCCAGTTCTTCGCTAACAAAGAGCGTATGCAGGAGGAATTCTTCCACACATTCAATATCCTCCACAAGGAGAAGCACCAGATAGTTATCACCTCGGATAAGCCGCCTACGGAGCTCCACGGCCTTGAGGAGCGTCTTGTCGGCAGATTCATGGGAGGTCTTATAGCTGATATATCCGCGCCGGATTACGAGACAAGGCTCGCTATAATCAACAGGAAATCCGAGCTTCTCGACCTGAAAATGCCGAGCGAAGTCGCGGAATTCATGGCAAACCGCCTCAAATCCAACATCCGCCAGATAGAGGGAGCTGTAATAAGACTGAAGGCTCTCAACCACTTTGCAGGGAGTCCCATAACTATTTCAATGGCTCAGAGCGTTATAAGGGATGTCCTGACCGACGAGCAGCCTATCCCGATCACGGTAGAGAAGATAATCTCCGAGGTATCGAACCTTTACGGCGTATCGCCGGATGATATACGCTCGAACAAGCGTCATTCAAGCGTGTCAATTGCGCGTAAGGTAGCCATTTACATAGTCCGCGAGATAACCGAGATGCCCCTTGCAGCAATAGGTACTGAATTCGGCGGCAGAGACCATTCTACCATTGTTTATTCTGTATCAAGCGTTACGGATTCAATGGAAAAAGACCCGAATCTGAAGTCACTTGTTGAGGACCTCATAAAAAATATCAGGGATAAGAGCAAGGCGTAAGTCTTTTCATCCAACAGATAAGTTAACGTTGAATATGTTGAAAGTATGCTTTTCAACCAAGTTTTCAACAGTGTGTTAAAAGTTCTGTGGAGAGAAAAAAGTCTTACAGCAGGCAGAATTATTTCCCCGGAAAAATGTTTTTTCCACACAGTCCCACTTTCAACATCAAACATTTTCCTCCGATGAGGAAAATCTATACCGGTAAAAGTGCCGGTTATAAACAAATTTATCTGCTTTTTCTCAACATATGCCCACAGTATCAACTCAAAAATAAGGTGTCAGGAATATTTTCAAAGCTTTCAAAATTTCTGCCACACATCTCTGTTGACAAGCTAAGGGCTGTATAACGTCGGATGAGAACGATTCCAACTTTTCAACCGACTATACTACAACAACAATAATTTATATTCTTATCTTTTCTTATCTTTTTTTGAAATCCGGAGGCTTTTATAAAACCATTTACTGATGCTTCCGCTTTTCAGATATGAAAATGAAGTATAACTAAAATTTCAGAAGTAAATCACCGGAGGATAATAAATGAGATTCATTTGCAGCAAAGAAGATATATGTGAAGCTGTAAGCAGCGTTTCAAGGGCAGTTTCACCAAAATCGACCATACCAGCCCTCGAAGGAATAAAGGTAAGGGTCGGTGAGGGAAGCGTTGAGCTTACCTCATATAACCTTGAAATGGGAATACGCACTACCGTTTCTGCCGAAACAGAGGGAAGCGGTGAATTCGTCGCAAGCGCACGTCTTTTCAGTGAATTCACAAGACGTATGTCAGGCGATGATATAACCTTCAATGTAAGCGACGACCTCGTTATAAATATATCAAGCAGTGCCACAGAATGCAGCTTCCCTGCTATGGCGGCGGACGAATTTCCCGATCTTCCGAAGGTCGATACAGAAAAATGCTTCACCGTGAAGCAGACAGTTCTCCGCTCAATGATAAACCAGACAAGCTACGCCTGCTCAACAAACGAGAGCAAACCTGTCCTTACCGGAGAACTGTTCGATATCGAGAACAACAGCTTCAACCTCGTTGCGATAGACGGCTTCCGCCTTGCAATAAGGAATGAGATAACCGACAGCAGCGAAAAATTCCACTTCGTTGTGCCTAAGAAAACTCTCATGGAGCTTTCTACGCTAATCAGGGATGACGATGAAAAGCTTTGCCGGATCTTCACAAACGAAAGACATATCATATTCGAGCTTGATAATATGATCCTCATTTCACGTCTACTTGACGGCGCATTCCATAACTATAGGCTAAGTATCCCGGAAAGCTTCAAGACAGAGGTAGTTATCAACAAGCGTGATTTCTTAAACTGCCTCGAGCGCTGCTCCCTGCTGATCGACGATAAGAACAAGTCGCCTATCCGCTGTGAAGTCGGCAACGGCGTCGTGAAGATAAACTGCAAGACCAGCATAGGCAAGCTCAATGATGCTATATCTGCCGATATTTCCGGAGAAATAGTGACTATCGGCTTCAATAACAGACTTATGTTCGAGGCACTTAAAGCTGCCGAGGGCGATAAAGTAAGAATACGCTTCAACGGCGCTATGAAGGTAATAGAAATCCTCCCGCTCGAGGGCGAGAGCTTCATATTCCTTGTAATGCCGATACAGCTCAAAAACTGATATCAGCGGTAAAGTGTACTTTCTTTCTTTTCGCCATAGTGAATGTGAGAGCATATGACAAATGGCTGGCTCATTAAGCCATTTGTTACAGTTCAGTTCACTTGTCTTTCGCAGGGACAATTTATATATATAAGCCAACTGTCCCTGTTTTTGTCCCTGAAAATGAAATCTGCAACAGGTAAAAGGATGTGAGAATATGACATACAGGACCTTCCCGCACGCAAAGGGCGCTACGGTCTTTTCATGGATGACCGGTATTGCTTCCGGCATCGCAGGCATCGCTGCTATCGTTCTGGGAATATTGCTCATATTCTCGAAATTCATATCAGACAAGCTTGAATTCAGGATATTCGGAATAGAGTACAAGCTAAATACCCAGTGGGTGAGGATAGAGATATGGCTGATAGTCTTGGCTGTAATACTTATGCTCGCCTCAAAATACATCGGCAGAAAGCTTGCACAGCTCACTATCCGCCGGAAAATAAAGCGCAGCGTTAAATTTGCCTATAACTATTGCAGCGAGGACCCGAGCTATTACAAATACGCAGCCTCGGTGAACCCTGATTTTGCCCGGAAATACGGGCTTGAACTGAATACTTTGACTATAGTTGAGAGAAGCAAATACAGAAGAAGACAAGGCGGTCAGCATGGAAAAAATTAAAATATCAACCGAATTTATCAAGCTCGATGCCCTCCTGAAATTTGCCTCACTGGTAGGTTCAGGCGGCGAGGCAAAGACCCTCATCCAGAACGGTGAGGTACTTGTCAACGGTGAGGTCTGTACCATGAGGGGAAAGAAAATCCGCCCCGGCGATACAGTTTCGCTCGGCGGCAAAGAGGTAACGGTAGAGTGATAATCACCTATGCCGATATCGACGGGTTCAGGAACCTAAGCGGGATCTCTTTCGAGCCTGATCCGAAGTATAACATAATCGTCGGTCAGAACGCACAGGGCAAGACCAACCTCCTTGAGGCAATGTGGATACTCTCCGGATGCCGGAGCTTCCGCGGCTCTAAGGAGAAGGACTTCATCTGCCTTAGCGGGAACCGGATGTCATCAAGGATACGCCTGCGCGACAGTGTCCGTGAGCAGAAGATAGTTTATGAGATGACAAAAGGCGTAAATTCCCAGAAAAATATCATGCTCAACGGCGTGAAGCAGAAGGGTACCCGGGCTCTTTTCGATGTTTTCAAGTGCATCGCCTTCATCCCGGACGATGTGGACATGATAAAGGGTTCGCCCGAAAAACGGCGTAATTTCGTCGATATGGCTGCCTCACAGCTAAATCCCCTGTTCGTCGTTCACATAAATAAGCACAACGCGATCATGAACCAGAGAAATTCACTGCTGAAAAATATCATGCAGGGCGGCGCGTCCGGGGATGTCCTCGATATATGGGACAGACAGGCGGCTCATGAGGGAGTGCTGATATCCTATATGCGGAAGGACTATGTCAGCCGGATAAATGAGATATGCGGCAGGCTGTACAGAACGATCTCAGGCGGAAATGAGGAGCTTGAGCTTGAATACAAGTCGAACGTTTTCCGCCCGGAGGACTTCGAGAAGCCGTGCGGCGAGGAGGCTTTCGAGCGCTATTACAACAAGCTTCGTGAGACAGAGGAATATGACATCAGGACAGGCTCTACCCACGCAGGAGTCAACCGCGATGAGATAGTTATAAGGATAAACGGCGTGAGTGCGCGGGATTTCGGCTCACAGGGTCAGGTCAAGAGCGCTGCGCTGGTAATGAAGCTCGCACAGGCTGAGATCTTCACAAAGCGCTCAAAGGACCCGCCGGTCATCTTTCTTGATGACGTAATGGGTGAGCTTGATGAATCAAGACAGAAATTTGTGCTCGGCATGATAAAGGATATGCAGGTATTCCTGACGACACCTAATGAAAGTGCGCTTCTTCCCGAAATAAAGGGAAAAATTCTCCGCATAAGCTCAGGAAGGATAACAGAGGAATGACGATGTACCTTCATATCGGGAACGATTATATGATAGATATACGCGGTATCGTCGGGATATTCGATATCGAGAATACAACGGTCGATAAGGCTACAAAAAAGCTGCTCGACCGTGCTGAAAAGGAAAAAAAGTGCGTCTATACGACTTATGAACTGCCACGGAGCTTCATTATAACAGTGAAAAATGGCAGAGAAAAAATATATATATCCCAGCTTTCCGCTGCAACACTGCGTAAAAGGCTTGCATCAGGCGGTGGATTCTGAAAATGCGTAATTCGTAATTCATAATGCGTAATTACGCCGGACATTTTCAATTATGAATTTTGCATTATGAATTATGAATTGAATGGACCTTTGGAGGTAAAAAATGAGTCAGCAGAATAATTATGACGAAAACGACATACAAGTTCTCGAAGGACTTGAGGCTGTCCGGAAGCGTCCGGGTATGTACATCGGCTCAACGGGCAAGAACGGTCTGCACCACCTTGTATATGAGATCGTTGACAACTCCATTGACGAGGCACTTGCAGGTTATTGCACCGAAATAACTGTAGAAATACTGCCGGGCGATGTTATCCGGGTCTCGGACAACGGACGAGGTATACCCGTTGGTATACACCCGAAGGAAGGCATTTCCGCAGCAACGGTCGTGTATACCATTCTCCACGCTGGAGGAAAATTCGGCGGAGGCGGATACAAGGTCTCCGGAGGCCTCCACGGAGTAGGTGCTTCGGTAGTAAATGCCCTCTCAGAGTGGCTTGAGCTTACCGTAAGGGACGGCGAAAATATCTGGTTCCAGCGGTTCGAGCGGGGACATTATGACGAGGAGATCAAAAAGATCGGAAAAGCCACGGATACCGGTACGACCGTAATGTTCAAGGCTGACGGCGAAATATTTGAGCATACAGTCTATGACTATGAGGTGCTTCTGGCAAGGCTTCGTGAGCAGGCTTTCCTGAACGCGGGCATAAAGATAATCTTCACCGACAAGCGCGATGAGAATGATATAAAGGGCGAAACTCTGCACTATGAGGGCGGAATACGCCAGTTTGTCGAGTATCTCCATGCAAAGAGGCATCTTGAACCTCTTGGCAGCGAGGTCATCTATGTCTCCGGCACGCAGGGAGATTCCTTTGCTGAGATAGCAATGCAGTACAATACCGATTACAACGAGCTTACGCTTTCGTTTGCAAATAATATCCACACTCAGGACGGCGGAACTCATGAGACCGGATTCAAGAACGCCCTTGTGAGAGTTATCAACGAATACGGAAAAAAGTTCGGAAAGTTCAAGGAGAAGGAGCCCGCAAAGAAGGGCAAGAACAGCAAGGAATCCCCGAAGAAGGAGATCGAGAGCCTCAGGAAAGAGGACGTTCTCGAGGGACTTACGGCTATAGTATCGGTAAAGCTCACTGAGTGCGAGTTTGAGGGACAGACAAAGGGAAGACTCGGAAATCCCGAGGTCAAGCCGTTTGTGGATAAGCTCGTCACCGAGAAGCTCATGAACTTTCTTGAAGAAAACCCCGAGACTGCAAATATCATATTCGAGAAGTGCATTTCAGCCTACAGAGCAAGAGAGGCTGCAAAAAAAGCAAGAGAAGCCGAGCGCAGGAAAAATACCTTCGGGAACAATTCGATGCCGGAAAAGCTTGCTGACTGCTCAGAGCGCGATAATCAGTATACCGAGGTGTACATCGTCGAGGGAGACTCTGCGGGAGGCTCTGCAAAGCAGGGGCGTGACCGCCGCTATCAGGCGATCCTTCCTCTCTGGGGAAAGATGCTCAATGTTGAAAAGGCGCGCCTTGACCGTATCTACGGCAACGATAAGCTCGAACCGGTCGTTACCGCGCTCGGAACAGGTATCGGTGAGGACTTTGATATAGAAAAGCTCCGCTACGGCAAAGTCATAATCATGGCGGATGCCGATGTTGACGGTATGCACATCCGTACACTTCTGCTCACATTCTTCTTCCGCTATATGCGGCCGCTCATCACGAACGGCAACATCTATATAGCTCAGCCGCCGCTTTTCAGAGTAGAGCGAAAGAAGAAGATATACTATGCTTTCTCCGACGAGGAGCGCGACAGGTTCATCGCTGAGCTTTCCGAGGACGGGAAGTACAAGGACGTCGAGGTACAGCGATACAAAGGTCTTGGTGAGATGGATCCTGAGCAGCTCTGGGAGACTACTATGGACCCTGAGAGGCGTACTATCGTGAAGATCGGCATGGAGGACGCTATCAAGGCTGACGAGGTATTCACTATACTCATGGGCGACAAAGTAGAGCCGCGCCGTGATTTTATCGAGAAGAACGCAAGATTCGCTCAGGATCTTGATATATAATGCTTATGGAAGAAAAATACAGGCTTGAAAAGGAATACCGTGTGCCTTATGAGACTTTCAGAGAGGCATACAAGGAGTATCAGAAAAAATTTGTTCGGAAAAAGAGCATATTTTTCATGGTGATATTTCTGATACTTGCGGGAGATTTTGTCTATGCCGCAGTAAAAGCTCCGGAAAACCGGCTGGTCTACCTGCTGATCGTTATATGTATAGCAATGGCATTCAGGGAGTGGTACAATCCGAGGAGGATATTCCGCAATGTATCGGATACAGTCAGGGAAATGGGCGAGACGCTCTACAGGATAGCGATAGCGGAGGATCACCTTGAAATTTCAACGGTTGAAGAAGAATCTGTTGAAAACTATGTTCCGGACGAAAACAATGAGGACTTCGATGATGAGGACGACGGCTACGACCCGCTTCCTGAGGCAACGGAGATACCATTTGATGATGAGTACGACCTGCTTGAATATGACAGATTTTTCCTGATATTGCAGGGAAAAAGGGCTTTCTACATACTTCCGAAGGAGGGCTTTTCCGAGGAGGAGCTCGAAGCAGTCAGGAGTACAAGGACTTGATAATAATGGAAAACAGGAATAATAACAGCGAAGATCATGTAAAAAGCGGTTCAGATAACGTCAATTATTCCAATATGTTCTCGGATGACCCGAGGTTAAAATATATCGGAAGCGGATTTTACTCTGAAAATAATAACGGAAACTATAATTCATACGATCATGAGCATAATTATAAGCATAATTATAAGCATAATGAAACAGACAGCTTAGGGGGCGCATTCCGCTTCTACATGAAGGGTGTCATAACTGCGATAATTGTTTTTATTCTGCTGGCAGTTCTGTTTGCAGGCTGTATGACTGCAATTATACCGGAACAGGATTGTATGAGGACGGTTTTTGCCGGATGAAATTATGGCAACACCGCACAAAGACCGCCTGACGGCTTTGCACTAAATCTGCTTGCATCTTTAGCGCAATCTTTGTGCGCTGTTGCCTTATATCAATGCACAATATCTCACAGGAGGTAGAAATTTTGCTATATCAGGACAATTCAAAGATAATAAATACCGAGATAGTTGACGAAATGGAGAATTCCATGCTCAACTATGCTATGTCGGTTATAGTATCGCGTGCGCTCCCGGACGTAAGGGACGGTCTGAAGCCTGTACACAGACGTATTCTGTACACGCTCCATGAGAACGGTCTTACCCCGGAAAAGGCTTACCGTAAGTGTGCGGATACAGTCGGCGCGGTTCTGGGACGTTATCATCCGCACGGTGACGCTTCCGTGTACGACGCGCTCGTAAGACTTGCACAGGATTTCTCAATGAGGTATCCCCTTGTTGACGGGCACGGAAACTTCGGCTCTATCGACGGTGATCCGCCTGCGGCTTACCGTTATACCGAGGCTAAAATGGCGAAGCTCACCCTCGATATGCTCACCGATATAAACAAGGAGACTGTGGATTTTACCTCAAACTACGACGACCGTCTGAAAGAGCCTGTGGTACTCCCCTCGCGCTTCCCGAATCTTCTTGTGAACGGCTCGGTCGGCATTGCGGTCGGCATGGCTACGAATATACCTCCGCATAATTTAGGCGAAGTAATAGACGCACTCTCTCTGCTTATAGATGACCCGGACTGCACTCTTGAGCAGATAATGGAGCATATCAAGGGACCGGACTTCCCTACCGGCGGCGTTATCATGGGCAAAGCCGGGATCCGTGCTGCTTATGCGACCGGAAAAGGAAAAATCACCCTCCGCAGCCGCACTCACTTCGAGGAGATAAAGGGCAGAAACTGCATAATAATAGACGAGATACCCTATATGCTCAGGAAGGAACGCCTCCTCAAGAGCATAGTGCAGCTCGTCCGTGATAAGAAGATAGAGGGAATATACGACCTCCGGGATGAGTCCGACAAGGATGGTATGAGAGTTGTTATCGAGCTGAAAAAGGACGCAATGCAGGAAATCGTCCTTAACAAGCTCTTTGCACTTACACAGCTTCAGGATACTGTTGGCATTATTATGCTCGCTCTCGTAAACGGAGAGCCGAAGATTCTCACTCTAAAGCAGATGCTCCAGAACTACCTTGACTTCCAGGTAGATGTTATCCAGAGGCGTACCCGTTTTGACCTCAGAAAGGCTCTCGAACGAGCTCATATTCTGCAGGGATTCGTGCTTGCGGCTGACCATATCGACGAGATAATCTCAATAATCCGCTCGAGCAGTAACATCCCGGACGCTAAGGCAAGGCTCATTGAACGCTTCAAGGACGAGGATATGTCAGCCCTTCTCGAAAGGATAGAGGAATTCAAGGGAATGAACGTGTTCAACATCCTTGATATGGCTGAATTTGACCTTTCGGGCAATCATCTAACAAGCGGAAAGGGTCTTTCCGAGGAACAGGCTGAGGCTATCGTCCAGATGCGTCTCGGACAGCTCACAGGCCTCGAAAGGCAGAAGATAATCGACGAATTATCGGGACTTCTTGCTAAAATTGCAGACTTCGAGGACATCCTCGCGGATATAAACCGCGTTTACCAGATAATCATGGATGACCTCAATGCTATCAGGAAAAAGTTCAGCGACGAGCGCCGTACAAGCATTGAAAATGTCAGCGGTGAGGTCGATATTGAAGACCTTATCCCGCAGGAGGACTGCGTTGTCACCCTCACCAATAACGGCTACATAAAGCGTATGCCCGTCGCCGAGTACAAGACCCAGAAGCGAGGCGGACGCGGTATCAGCGGTATGAAGCAGCGTGAGGAGGATTTCGTGGAGGAAATGTTCATCTGCGGATCCCACGACAACATCCTGTTCATATCCAACAAGGGCATCATGTATAAGCTCAAATGCTATGAGGTCCCGGACGGCTCGAAGGCTTCCCGAGGCTTCAATCTGATAAATCTTCTCCCGCTCTCAGAGGGCGAGAAGATCGCTGCGATGATAAAGACGACCGATTTCAGCGACGAGAAGTTCATCACTATGGTAACCAAAAACGGCAAGATCAAGCGCACTAATCTCTCGCTTTACAGGAATGTCCGCAAGAACGGTCTTATCGCCATTGGTCTTGACGAGGGCGACGAGATCGCAGGAGTGCGCCTCACTGATGGTCATGCTCAGCTTTTTGTCGCTACAAGAAACGGTATGGCTATCCGTCTTGAAGAAGAAAAGGGACGCGCACTTTCACGTTCAGCCCACGGTGTAAGGGCTATAAAGCTCCGCGACGGCGACTATGTAGTCAGCATGGCAAGAGTACGCGAGGGCGCAGCTCTGCTGACGGTTACCGAAAACGGCTACGGCAAGCGTACAGAGATAGACAGCTATCGTATACAGAACCGCGGCGGCTATGGTCTTACCAATTACAAGGTCGATGATATCCGCGGTCATGTCTGCGGAATAAAGATAGTTGACGAGGAGGACGATATAATCCTCGTTTCGAGCGACGGTATCATCATAAGGATACTTGCGAGCGATATTCGTATTATGGGACGTATCGCAAAGGGAGTCCGTGTGATGAAGGTCAACGAGGGCGCACAGGTAGTTGCGTTTACTCGTGCCGAGCATGACGATTCTGCCGAGACCGAAAAAGTAGAGCAGCTAACCGAGGAACAGGCTAAGGCTGCCGAGGAGGAGGCTGCGCTCGAGGAACAGAACGAGGTCGTGATCGAGGCCGACCCCGAGGACAGCGACGATGAATGATGACGAAAAGGGCAAATATCTGTCCTACAGAGCAGGATTCTTCACCGCAATAGCGATCTTTGCACTGAGTATGTTTGCGCAGTGGTTCAACTGGTATGCCTTCGATAAGCTGGCTTATGAGCAGATATATGTTCTTTTCACGCCGCTGATACTCTGCATGATGTACCATTTTGTGCAGCTCGATGCGGGAAAGCACGGGAATTTCTCCCGGCAGTTCTTCTTCTCATGTGCAGTCGGCGCGCCGTGCATATTCAGCCTTATACTATTCTTCATCACATTTGACCTTGACAGTATTGATAACAGTATCAGAGGCACGATAGCGGTATATTCTGCGAGGATAATGATAACGTCAGCCTACCTGCTTGTATTTTCGGTTATTGATATACCGATACTGAGGTATCTTGATAAAAAGGAAAAGAAAGACCGATGATACTTTTTGTAATAATCCTGAGCGTGAGCTTTGCCGCGTATGCTGTCTGGGAGAATGTTTTTGCGCTCCGTGTACGCCGTGAGAGACTTGGAAAAAATATACGAATAGTACATATTTCTGACCTGCACAAAAGGCGCTTCGGCAGGGATAACTCCCGGATAAGCCGGCTCACTGAGCGCGAAAAGCCCGATATCATCATAGTGAGCGGAGACATCGTTTCGCGCACTGAGACAAGCTTCGATACTATAAGGAATATGCTCAGAGAGCTTTGCAGGATCGCTCCGGTCTACATGATCTTCGGCAATCATGAGCAGAGCCTTCCGCCGGAAATGCAGGAGAAGCTGCTTTCTGCAATTGCGGAAACTGATGCAGTGCTGCTGCGGAACTTATGCTGCAATATAGAGATAAAAGGGCGAAAAACAACGATCTGCGGGCTTGAAGAAAGCTATGAGACCTATAAGAAAAACGGCGGCTACCGCGACCTTGAAAGAATAACTCCGGCTGATATGGAGCGCTATCTCGGAAAATGTCCGGACGGCGAGGTCATGCTCTTGGCGCACAATCCGTTTTTCGCGCAGGCTTATTCAGAATGGGGTGCTGACGTGGTGTTCAGCGGTCATGTACACGGCGGTGTGATAAGGCTTTTCGGGATAGGACTGCTCTCTCCGGAGCGTAAGTTTTTTCCGAGATATGCGAAGGGAATTTATACTATAGGTAAAACAAAACTCCTTGTATCTGCCGGTCTCGGAAAGCTTAGGCTGTTCAATGCGCCGGAAATTGTCGTATATGAGCTGTAGATTCAGTAAAATAATAAAGTAAATATAATGATTATTATTCCTCCCACCCACGAGAGATCGTGCCTGAGGGAGGATATTTTTTTTCCGGTCAGATCACCAAGAAAAAGTGCTGTACAGCCGCAGATGAACGCCGAAAGCGTCAGGACAGGTATGTTCAGGTCATGACAGCCGAATCCCAGCCCCGTTGCAGCACAGTCAAAAGAACTGACAAGTGACAGTGCAAGCGCTTCACCCAATGAAAGAACCTTCGAGCCGTCAAGGTCAGCAGCTGTGTCATCAAGATACAGCCTTATTACAAGATTGCCCTTTTTCAGCGAAATACCGCCATTTTCCGAGGCGCGGAGCATTACTGTCCTCACAACGCTCCTGATTATCGTAAGCACTCCTATCGAGGTCAGAAGAACAATGCCGCAGATCCGGAACAGTGATGCGGGAACGTGCCTTCCGAGAAGCTCGGAGAACTCCACCGAAATACAGAGCACAGCCGCGCTGACAAGACTTATCGCGCCGGCTGAGAGTGCGGGGATCCTGATCCCGCTGTTGCAGTAGGCTGCCGCAGCGAGATATATGTCAATGCACATGATGAATGCAATTATTATTTCTTTTGTCAATCTTACACACCTCCGCTATATAATATGCAAAGCATCGGCAGAATGTCAAAGAGTTTGCATTGCACGTCCGCAGCGTGAAGACCTGAAAAAGTTATATTATTTGTTGAAAACCTGAATATCAAAAACTATCGCCTCAAAGCTTGATTTTTGCGGAAAGATGTGATATAATCTATGGTATGACCACTGAGGGAAAGGAGAGAATACTTTGATAGCCGGTGTATCAACAGCCTGCCTGTACCCGAAGCCGCTTGAGGAAAGCCTGTATGACCTTGCGGTGAACGGCATTTCAGCCGTTGAGATGTTCATTAATACTCATTCAGAGCTGAAAAAGGGCTTTGCATACGGTGCTGCGAATCTTCTTAAAAGATTTGACATGAAGTGTCTCTCCGTCCATCCGTTTACCTGCGAAATGGAGCAGATGATGCTCTTTTCCGATTATGAGCGCAGGATAGCGGATATGTTGGAGTATTACAGGAATTATTTCAGGTTCATGAACATCGTCGGCGCTGAGGTCTTCGTCTTTCACGGCGCAAAAGCCGCGAAAAGCAAGGAGCTGTACTGTGAACGCTACAGCCGTCTTTTCAGACTCGGAAAGGAATTTGGAGTTACAGTAGCTGTGGAGAACGTTTCGCGTTGTCAGAGCGCTTCTTCGTCGTATATCAGGGAGCTTGCAAAAATGCTCGGGAACGAGTTTGCGTTCGTCCTTGATACTAAACAGGCTGTCCGTGCGGGCGAGGATCCGTTCCGTTTCCTCGATGCTGCCGGGAAAAGTATTGTTCATGTTCACATAAGCGACAGCGGCGAGCTCGGTGACTGCCTCCTTATCGGCAATGGAAGTTTCCGTTTCAGGCAGTTTTTCGAGAAGCTCGGGAAGTACAACCCCGACTGCGGAGTTGTGCTTGAGCTGTACAGGAGCGGCTTCGGCGGGATAAGTGACCTCGTGACGAGTTATAATATATTAACAAATATGACTGAGCCTTACGGCGGGGAGAGAAACCTATGAAATGCCCATACTGCGGCTTTGAGGATACAAGGGTCATAGATTCAAGACCAAATGATGAAAAAATAAAGCGCCGCAGAGAGTGCGTAAGATGCAGCGGAAGGTTCACGACCTTCGAGGAGATAGAGTCGCCGCTGCTTATGGTAGAAAAGCGCTCGGGCGGATTTGAGCCGTTTGATAAGTCGAAGCTGATAAAGGGCATATTCACTGCGATAAAAAAGCGTCCGGTGACGAATGTCATGGTAGAGGAGATCGCGGATCACGTTGAAAATTCATGTGCCGACAAGCTAAGAACAGTCATCAGCTCGCGCGAGATCGGCGAGATCGTGCTTGAAAGGCTGAGAGAGATAGATCCGGTGGCATACATCAGATTTGCTTCCGTATACAAGGATTTCAACGATATAGAGAGCTTTGTAGCAGCGATAAGTGAATTTGACAGCATTAAATGATATCGCATACACGCGGTTCAGATATATAAGGGTTTATAACAATTTATGTGATCGACAGCGTCTGCAATTGCGAACGTCACGTTTATGTATGGCCTAAAGTTACATACCCAAAAAAAAAGCCCGCAAATGCGGACAGAAGGAGAAAAACATGGAAAATTTTCTGGAAAACTTCAATGACAGGAACGAACAGGCAGGCTTTGCTCCTCAGGACATCAGCAGCTATAAGGTTCTTGCGGTACTGGGTTATATCTTCCCGATACTTTTCTTCGTGACCTTTTTGTGCAACAAGACCTCGTCATACTGCCGTTTTCACGCAAATCAGCAGCTTGCATGGCTGTTGACTTCCATTGGAGTAAGTATTGTCAGCACACTTTGTTCAATGATCCCCGGTGCAGGCTTAGTTATAAGTACGATCATCGGTCTTGTGCAGCTCTGCGTGCTTGTATTCCTCATTGTTGGCGTAGTGAAGGACATGGCTTTAAGGATCCCGCCTCTTGGCAATATCATAAGTGCATTCTGAGCTTCAGCTCACCGGCATTCTGAGGGAACCGCCGTCCTCGCTGTAGACAAGTGAGGCAACGGCAGTATTGTCGCAGACAAGCAGCTCCGCCAGCATCTTTTTGCTTCCGGGGCTGTAATTTTTTACCTCATAGACGTAGAGCTGAGCATTCCTGCCGGCGTATTCGCGCAGGGGAAGTCCCTGTTTGTCCTGGACTAAGGCATATTCTTCATATACAGCCGAAAAGTCTGAAGGGATAGTGACATCCTTACCGGCAATTTCTTCGACCTCCCAGCCGTGTGAGGCGAAGTAGTCCATGCGCTCGGCAACATTTGAGGCAGCTACGACAGCACTCTCCGGCACGCGCCTCCCGCCTTTCCCGCCGGGAACGATGAAAATGGCGGCAGTCAGAATAGCTGCCGAAACAAAGGCGAATGTAAGCTTTTTCATAAGTATACCTCCAAGATTATCAAGGGAAAATAACAAATAAGGCGGTCGTGAGATTCCGGCGTTTGCGTAATTGCTTCTCCTCACTGTGATACACTGGCGATTTACGAACGCCAGACCACCAAAAAGCTATGTACCCATTTTCTATAACATAATATTGTCCGCTTCCCTCGAAATATTCATAAGAAATAACAGCTCAGAACTTAGAGAAAAGAACTTAGTAAGCAACGGCACCTCGCCGTTCCGCATTGCAGTTTTTCAGAAAGGATAAAATATGCCGCAGATAAGGCTTGATAAATTTATATCAGAGCGCACGGAGTATACCCGCAGCCAGATAAAACAGCTCGCCGCTTCGGGAAAGATAACCCTCAACGGCTGCTCTGTGAAAAAAACAGACACAAAGCTTGACCCGGAAAAAGACAGCGTTTCGGTGTACGGGGAGGCTGTACGCAGCGAAAAATACAGGTATATCCTTCTCAACAAGCCGGCAGGTTATGTCAGCACGACTGACGGCGGCGATGGGGCAAATGTCCTTGAGCTTGTGCCGCCTGAGCTGCGGACGAAGGGGCTTTTTCCTGCGGGACGGCTTGACAAGGATTCGCTCGGAGCGCTGCTCATTACAGATGACGGCGAGCTTTCGCACAGGATACTCTCTCCAAGAAGCCACATACCTAAAATATATATTGTGAAACTTGCCAGACTGTTTGAAAATAAATATATTGATCAATTCAAAAATAATTTGATTTTATCTGACGGTGAAACCTGTCTCCCTGCATTGGTCCGTCCTGTTGAAAACTGCGAAAAACTGGCGTTTGTACAGCTTCATGAGGGAAAATATCATCAGGTGAAAAGAATGTTCGCCGCCGTTGGCAATCATGTCGAGGTATTGATGAGAGTTTCGCTCGGCGGACTGGTTTTGCCCGAAAAACTGGCAATCGGGGACTGTATGGAATTATTGCACAAAGATGTTGAAAACTTGTTCCTGAAGCCGGATTTTGACCGTTTCTGTGCCGATTTTTCCGCAATTTTTTCGGCAATTCTAATAAACAAATAATTGTAAGTTTGGCAATTTAGCAACTTGAAATCTTTTGAAAAGTGTGGTATTATATTATCATAGCTGATACTGTAAAGAAATAATATCGGCACAAAATATGAACTGGAGGACTGGATTAAATGGCAGGCTTAACACTTAAAGGCATTTATAAGAAGTATCCGGGCGGCGTTGTTGCAGTTTCGGATGTTAATTTAGAGATAAGAGACAAGGAGTTCATCGTACTGGTAGGACCTTCCGGCTGCGGTAAGTCAACTACCCTCCGTATGATCGCTGGACTTGAGGAGATCTCAGAGGGCGAGCTCTACATCGGCGACCGCCTCGTAAACGATATCGCACCCAAGGACAGAGATATCGCGATGGTTTTCCAGAACTATGCTCTTTATCCGCATATGACGGTTTTCGATAATATGGCTTTCGGACTCAAGCTCCGCAAGGTCCCCAAGGATGAGAT
>CAMOXW010000201.1 GCA_946629405.1 uncultured Ruminococcus sp. | reverse complement strand
GACTATAGGGCTCGAACCTATGACCCTCTGCTTGTAAGGCAGATGCTCTCCCAGCTGAGCTAAACCCCCACCTTTTTTCGTCAGGCTTGTTCGGTACTGCCCTGACGACGATATTAATTATAGCACACCTTTTTCGGTTTGTCAAGCGTTTTTTGAAAATTTTTTCGGATTTTTTTGCAAGAATCTGGAAAAAGGCTATTCTGCGCAGTCTGCGGCTGAAAAAAATTTTTCAGCCGACTATATCCTTATCAAAAAAACGCAGGACCTCCATTTTAAGCGAGCGGTTTTCAGGCTCAGACAGCTCCGGATCAGCCGCAAGAAGCTCTCCCGCACAGCGCTGTGCCTTACTCATAAGCTCCATATTACACGCTATATCAGCGATTTTCAGCGGCGGAAGTCCGTGCTGCGCGCTGCCGAAGAAGTCTCCGGGGCCGCGCATTTTCAGATCCTCCTCCGAAATCTTAAAGCCGTCAGTCGTCGAGGACATGATCTTCATACGCTTCACGCATTCATCCGAGGTGTTGTCGGTGATGAGGATGCAGGAGCTCTCATGCTCCCCCCTGCCGACCCTTCCGCGAAGCTGATGAAGCTGGGAAAGCCCGAATCTTTCGGCATTTTCAATGACCATTACCGCCGCGTTCGGAACGTCCACCCCGACCTCAACAACAGTCGTGCAGATAAGGACCTGTATCTCACCGCTATGGAATTTCTTCATTGTCATGTCCTTCTCGGCAGCACTCATTTTTCCATGCAGCAAAGCGGTCGTATACCCCCTGAGATCGCCCTTTGCAGCATTCTCGGCATAGGTCTTTACCGCAAAAAGCTCGCTCTCGCTCTCCTCTATCATCGGGCAGACCACATAAGCCTGCCTGCCCTCGTCGAGAGCCTTCCGCACAAATCCAAACGCCCGGCCGCGCAGCTTTCCCGTAACAGCGTAGGTCTTTACAGGCTGCCTGCCCTTCGGAAGCTGCGTGATCGCCGATATATCGAGATCTCCGTAGATTATCAGAGCGAGCGTTCTCGGGATCGGGGTAGCGGACATTACAAGCTTGTGCGGAGAGTCGCCCTTTTCCGCAAGAGCCGCTCGCTGGGCAACACCGAAACGGTGCTGCTCATCTGTAATGACGAGGGCAAGTGAAGCATATGTGACATCCTTCTGGATTATCGCGTGTGTGCCAACAATTACGTTTATCTCGCCGGAGGCTATTTTTTCGCGTACCTCAGCCTTTTTTCTGGCAGTCATTGAGCCTGTCAGCAGGCATACCTTCACGCCTGACGGTTCGAGGAATTCCGAAAGTGTCCTGAAATGCTGTGACGCAAGTATCTCAGTCGGTGCCATTAGTGCGGACTGGCAGCCATTCTTTGCCGTAAAATAACACGCTGCGGCTGCTACGGCTGTCTTTCCGCTGCCGACATCCCCCTGTAAAAGCCTGTTCATCGGGACGCTTCGGCAAAGGTCAGCAGTTATTTCGGCTATCGCCTTTTTCTGGTCATCTGTCAGTTCAAACGGCAGACTATCCATGAAATCCGTAATGCTGACCGTGCCATTCATACGGTAGGCATTCTCCTTGCGCGAGCGATTCTTCATCAATGACATACCAAGCTGCAATTTCAGCAATTCGTCGAAGGCAAGCCTTTTCCGGGCAGTCTCCGCCGCCGCATCGCTCTCCGGGAAGTGTATATTCTCCAGCGCCCAGTCAAGCGGACAGAGCCCATACTCCGAGACTATCCTGCCGGGCAGATTCTCGAACGGCTTCTGCCTCATGATATCAAGAGCCTGCCTCATATTCGTCCTGACCATATTCGCGGAAAGTCCCTGTGTAAGGGGATAGACCGGCTGTATGAGGACTTTTTCATCTGCGCTGATATATACCGGAGCGCTTATCTCCTTACGCAGGAAATTGCCGCTGACCTTGCCGTACATATAATATGTGCCGCCCTCCTTGAGCGCGTTGAAGCCGTAGACGTTGTTGTATACGACGATGAGGATATCGTCGATGCCGTCAGTCGCGGCAGCCTTGCAGATGACCATGCCTCCGCGTATCCTCTGGGGCGGCAATTTGCGGAATACAGTGAGCTTCAGGACGTTATAGCCCCCGAGCACTGCCTGACACACGGGGACATGAGCGCGGAAGTCGAGATAAGTCCTCGGAATGTGGTATATCAGCTCATAAGGCGTGGTTATGCCAAGCTTGCGGTACTTTTCGCCCCGTGCCTTCCCCACGCCTTTAAGGTATTCGATATCTGTGAAAAGATCAGCCGACATAGACTTGCCTCCTCCTTAAAAAGGAAATCTCCCATTGAAAACAATGGGAGCGTTCTTCATTCCTCAATAGTTACAGAGACCTTGAGGTCCTTCTTGGCAGCGCCGGCGCGCATGATAGTACGCAGTGCCTTTGCTATCCTGCCCTGCTTACCTATAACTCTTCCCATATCATCGGGAGCTACGGTAAGATGGAATACAATGACACCCTCCTCGTCGGGAGCGTCCTCAGTTATCTTAATAGCGGTCTTGTCCTCGACAAGCCCTGCTGCAATTGCATAAAGCAGATCTTTCATATTTACCTCCATTCAGCTCTCCGGAGCAGAGGCAGAGACTTAGTCTCTCCTCCTCCGTAAAAGCTGTTCTCAGAGAACTCCTTCCTTCTTGAGAAGCTCCTTAACAGTATCAGTGGGCTGAGCGCCCTTTGCGATCCAGTCCTTAGCCTTATCAGCGTCGATCTTTACAACAGAGGGCTCCTTTGTGGGATCGTAGTAACCGATCTCCTCAACGAATCTTCCGTCTCTGGGGTATCTGGAATCAGCAACAACTACACGATAGAAAGGTGCCTTCTTAGCGCCCATTCTTCTGAGTCTGATCTTTACTGCCATTTGTATTCACCTCCGTATAACTATTTATTGTATCTCAATGCGGGATCCCGCAGTGATAGCTGTTATGAATGCCGTTCGTCGTAAGCTCTTGAAAGTCCCATGAGAGCAATGCTCACAAACAGCAGTACGACTGATATCACCTTTGAAGCCTTGCCGCTGCCGGTAAGTTGTTTGAACTTTTCAGTCTGGCAGGCTATTATCAGAGTAACGATGCCCGATATGAATATAAGCAGGCCGACGAACGATTTATAATGGTAGGGTTTTCTATACCTTCTCATCAACGCACAGTCTATGTTATATAAAATATCCATACCCATCAGAACGGGAGTGATCCTCCGCCCTTGCCCGACATTTTGTCGAAGTTCATTCCGGCGAGGTTCTTTCGTGCCTTCCTGAGCGACATCTTGCCGTTCTTGCCGGTGAACTGCTTCATCATGGACTGCATCTGCTCGAACTGTTTGAGCAGTCTGTTTACATCCTCTACCCTTGTGCCCGAGCCCTTTGCGATACGTTTTTTGCGGGACGGATTGATTATCGAGGGCTTGGCTCTTTCAGCCTTGGTCATCGAGGTTATGATCGCCTCGACCCTGAGTATCTGGTTCTCGTCAATATCGGCATCCTTGATCTTGTCACCCACGCCGGGGAGCATTCCGAGTATATTCCGCATAGAGCCGAGCTTTCTTATCTGCTTCATCTGGTCAAGGAGGTCGTCCATATCGAACTTGTTCTCCTTGAACTTCTTGGTAAGCTTTTCGGCTTCCTTCTGGGACATAACGCTCTCAGCCTTCTCGATGAGGGTAAGAACATCGCCCATTCCGAGTATTCTTGAAGCCATTCTCTCCGGGTGGAACTGCTCGAAATCATCGAGCTTTTCGCCCATACCGACGAATTTTATCGGCTTACCTGTGACTGCAAGTACGGACAGTGCCGCACCGCCTCTTGTATCTGAATCGAGCTTCGACATAAGCACGCTCGTTATGCCAATAGCATCATCGAAAGCCTTAGCGACGTTTACAGCGTCCTGACCGGTCATAGCGTCGACAACGAGCATGATCTCATCAGGCTGAGTGACCTCCTTGATATCGACAAGCTCCTGCATGAGAGCCTCGTCGATGTGGAGACGTCCGGCTGTATCTATAATAAGAATGTCGTGACCGTAATCCTTCGCATAGGCAAGGGCGTTCTTCGCAATGACAACAGGATTCTCCTGTCCCATTTCAAAGACCTTTACGTCAGCCTTGTGACCGACTACCTGAAGCTGGTTTATAGCGGCAGGGCGGTAGATATCGCAGGCTGCGAGCAGCGGGCGGTGTCCCTCTTTTTTCAGCAGCTTTGCAAGCTTTGCGGAGTGTGTGGTCTTACCGGAGCCCTGAAGTCCGCACATCATGATGACCGTAGGCGGCTTTGAGGCAAAATTGATGCGGGCATTGCTGTTGCCCATAAGGGAGCAGAGCTCCTCATTTACTATCTTAATTACCTGCTGAGCGGGAGTAAGGCTTGCAAGCACTTCCTCGCCGACTGCACGCTCCGTAACGCTCTTTACAAAGTCCTTTACGACCTTATAGCTTACGTCAGCCTCCAGCAGAGCCAGACGCACCTCACGCATTGCGTCCTTTACATCGCTCTCGGTGAGCTTTCCTCTCGATTTGAGCTTCCTGAATACGTTGTTAAGTTTTTCGGAAAGTCCTTCAAACGCCATAAGTCAGCCTCCTTAAGCCGAATTTCAATGTCAGAGCAGCTCCTTCATAGCAGCTGCTTCGCCGAGTATATTATTCCGCAGTATAACGTTATCTATGTCAGCCGCGGCAGTTTCTATCCTGCCGATACACGAGCGCATATCCTTTAGTCTCTGCGCAAATCCGAGCTTTTCCTCATAGTCCGCGAGAATAGCCTCCGTGCGCTTGATAAGGCTCATTACAGCCTGTCTTGTGATACCGAGGGGAGCGCTTATCTCCGCGAGTGAAAGATCCTCGCAGTAATACATTTCCATGACGCTGCGCTGGTGCTCAGTGAGAAGGTCACCGTAACAGTCCAGGAGCATGACAAATCTGAGTTCTTTAGCCATATAGCGCACCTCACGCGGGTGTAATGCAAATTCACTTTACACATTGTAACACATATCTTTCCGTTTGTCAATACCCTTTCCGGAAATATTTTTATATACGCGGAGCACTGAGCATATATAAAATTTTCGCATATATAAAAATTTTCGCGTAGGTCTTGTAAAAATACGGAGAGTGTGCTATAATGATACTGACCGCCTTGCGGAGACTGAAATCCACCCGCAAGCCCATAAAGGAGTGTGATATTATGGTCACTGTTGAAAATCATATCGGCAAGATATCTGTCTCGGAGGGCTATCTCATACAGCTCGTCAAGCATACTGTCACCGGCTGCTTCGGAGTTGCAGACGTCTGCAGCGTGAATACCCTTCACTCCGCGCTCTCTGCCATTACCTTCGGCAAGGCTTTCAGACAGCAGCGCGGCGTCGCTGTCCGCTCTGACAAGGACGGCGGACTTATCATCGACCTGCATATCAAGGTCTCTTACGGCACCAACATCAATGCCGCTGTCAGCAGCATCATCCACAAGGTGAGCTTCACCGTCGAGGAGTCTGCCGGCATCGAGGTGCACAAGGTCAATGTCTTTGTTGATGATATGAACGCCTGACGGCTGATTATTTAGAATAAAAATGGAGGACTTACTGTGATAAACGGTTCTATGCTCAGAGACGGTATCATTTCCGCCGCTGTCACTATCAATAACAGAAAGCGCGAGGTCGACGAGCTCAACGTGTACCCCGTCCCCGACGGCGATACCGGCACTAATATGTCAATGACGATAGGAAACTCTATCGCCGAGCTGAGAAGGCTTCCCGACAACGCTACCGCTGCCGAAGTCTCGGCTAAGGCTGCTTCGGCTTTTCTCAGAGGTGCAAGGGGAAACTCCGGCGTTATCCTTTCACTTATTTTCAGAGGTATCTCTAAGGGTCTGAAGGGATGTACAGAGGCTTCACCCGATAACTTCGCCGAGGCTTTGCAGCTCGGCGTTGATGCTGCTTACAAGGCTGTCATGAAGCCCGTAGAGGGTACTATCCTGACCGTTGTTAAAGCTGCTGCAGCTAAAGCACGCGAGATATCCGCCGAGACAAGTGATGATGTCGTGTTCTGGGAGGAGGTCTGCAATGAGGCGGAAGCCGTTCTCGCACAGACCACCGAAATGCTCCCGCAGCTCAAGAAAGCAGGCGTTGTTGATGCCGGCGGAAAGGGCCTTACGATAATCTTCCGCGCAATGCTCGATGTATTCAAGGGCGGAACGATTGCTGAACCCGATTCGCCGCAGACTCTGACCGATGCCTCAGTTGATTCGTTCAGGACTGCTGTCAGTGAGTATGACGATGAGATAAACTATACCTACTGCACCGAGTTCATGGTCGAGAAGAAGGAAAACTGTCCCGATGTGTTCATGCTCAGGGCTTTCCTCGAAACTATCGGCGACTGTGTTGTGGTAGTTGACGACGAGAATATCATCAAGGTCCACGTCCATACCGACAACCCCGGAAATGCCCTCCAGAAAGCTCTCGAATTCGGTCACTTCATCAACGACCCGCGTCCGAAGATAGAGAATATGCGTATCCAGCACGAAAACAAGGTAAAGGAAGCTAAGGCTGCCGAAGAGGGCTACTCCCCTGCCGAGCCGGAGAAGGAATTCGGCTTTGTCGCCGTTGCAGCCGGCCACGGTCTTGAAGCTATGTTCACAGACCTCGGCGTTGATGTCGTTGTGAAGGGCGGTCAGACAATGAATCCCTCAACTGACGATATCCTCCGCGCTATCCTCCAGACTCCTGCGAATACCGTATTCGTTCTTCCCAATAACAAAAATATAATCATGGCTGCCGAGCAGGCTGTCAAGCTCACCGACCGCAAGGTCTGTGTCCTCCAGACAAGAACTATACCCCAGGGTATAGCTGCTATGCTTGCATTTGACGAATCACTCAGCCTCTCCGACAACCGTCTGAATATGACAAAAGCTCTCGAAAAGGTCTCCACTGGTCTTGTTACATTTGCCGCACGCGACTCTGAATTCGAGGGGCATCCTATCAAGGAAGGAGAGATCCTCGCTCTTGACAACGGCAAGCTCGCCTTCACCGAGCGCGATATCAACAAGGCTGCCTACAAGCTTACAAAGAAGCTCGCTAAGGGCGAATCAGCAAGCTATGTCACGCTGATACACGGCAGGGATGTCACCTCCGAGAACGCTGAGGAGCTCCAGAAGTTCATGCAGACAAAATTCGGCGACAGGCTCGAGGTAATGCTCGTAAACGGCGGCCAGCCGGTCTACTACTACATAATCTCTGTTGAATAAAAACAAGGGGGCAGTCATGGACTGTCCCCTTTAATATTACTCAGAAAGCCCACGGAGCCAGATCTCCGTGGGCTTTTCTTTTTAGCTGTTCAGAGCCTTTTCAAGCCATACGCTTGCGATATCAAGTGCCTCGTAAAGTCCGCACTCACGCTCGGTATTCTTGACGAACGCCTTTATCGGGTTCGGCTCGTTGGTGTCCATAAGCACTACTCTCACCTTTGAGGTCACCTTCTCGCCGCCCTCATCCTTAGTGGAGATTATCTGTATAAATATCACATACGGGTCAGCCATATAACCATAATAGAGCTGATTTCCGCTCCTGACAAGCGGATAGCCCTTGTACATACTGAATTTTTCGCTCATCATTTTCCTCCTTCAGTTATTTGATCTCTGTGAATTCCTCTCCTGTCGATATCTTCCTTATGTTCTCGATAAGAGCCTCTGTGTTGGCCTTGCTGCATATTGCCTGGCTCTTTCCGTCAACGACCGCAAGACACTTCATTACAGAATATTCATAAAATTCGTACTTGGTTGTCGTGCCGAGCAGTGCATCCTTCACCACTACCGCTGCGATCGGTTCGCCCTGCGGCTCTGCATCTGCCGGAGGAAGCTCCTCCGCGTGAAGATTGATAAGGAACGAATAGAACTGTCTGTAGCGCTCTGAATCAAATTCCTCGCCGTTCCTCATTACAAGTGCATCATTGGTTTTTGCCTCGTTGGTCTTTATGCTGCTGTCTCTCATGGAGATAGTGAAGCTCTCGGTCATATCGCCTGATGTCGCAGTAAGCTCACTGACGTTCCATACGAATGAGGAGAACAGGAGCTGCGATGCAAGATCGTCCGGCATGACAGTTGCCCAGCGTGCTTCCTCTGTGGTCACTGTAAAGATGATGTTCGCGTCCTTGAACATAACGTCAGACTTCTTGACGCCATCGACCGTATAAGGCTTGCTCATGAGCAGAACATACTCATTTCCGTCATCGCACTTCATCGTCACCGTACAGAACGGGTCACTCAGACCTGCATCCTCGATGTCCTTTTCCGTACAGTGTACGCTTTTGACCGATTCAGCCGTAAGTCCGAACATACCGTTGGTTATCTCCGAAGATGCCTCGACCTTGAGGAAGGTCTCAACAGGCTCCTTCATAACATGGGTCGCGGAACTTCCTCCGGCATTGTCGACATCGTTGTTATCACCGTAGACAAGGTATATGTCATAGTCGATATCCTTGCGCTCTATCCTGACAGAATCAACTATCGGGTAGTTCTCCGCAGGAGGCTCGCTGAGCATGGTGAGCTCGATGTAATCCTCCAGCGGCTTTTTGTAGTAGTTTGCGCTGCTGTTGAATATGGTGAAGACGGTATCACTACCTTCGGCTCGGACATAGGTCTGGTTTGCTACCGGCGCAATAGTTCCGATATAAAGCCTCCGCTCGGTTCCGGAGCCATACTCGACATCGACTGTGACTGCCGTGCTGCCAAGTCCGAATTTCTCGAAATCCGTGCAGTTTTCCTCTATTATGGAAGCAGATGTAAGTCCGTCAGCCGTGTTTACAAGAGTTCTGACCACTGAATCCTTGAGCTTTATATCCTCATAACCCTTGAGAGTATACTCCGCATCGGCTGTATACTCAGCATCGTTGGTCATAACGACCTCCAGCTCGCCGAACTCGTTTTTCACCTTTACATTCTTTATAAGTCCGTGATAGTGGTCCTCTTCAAGAGTATGCGTACCGGGTGCCTTGTCGCCGTCCTCAATGAGTACAAGGTCAGCCCCCGGAGTGGTCTCCTCATCGGTTACAGACTCAGAGGATGTATCATCAGACTTGTCTGTGACTTTCAGTGCAATAAGACCTCCTCCCAGCACGACTGCTGCCGCGCCGAGAGCTATAAGTCCCTTCATCTCTTTTTTCATCGGTTCTTTCTCCTTAACAGTATCACAAGACCTATAACTGCAACAATTGCAGGTATCACAAATATTACTGCTATCTTGATCGTCTTGTCCTGCTCGGATGTGGGGGCGATGACTGCCTGCTGGAGCGCCTTGTCGGGAATAACGACTGTATCTGTCTCCTTGCCGGTCATTGTGTTTATCGCGTTGAGCAGAATTGTTGCGTTGTTGTAAAGGTTAGTCTGGGTGAGGAAGCTCTTGAAGGTGAATCCACCGCTTCCGAGGACCATCACGCGGCTTTCTACCATGCGGAAGTCATCGAGCTTTGTGCCTATCTGCTTGCTCTTTCTGGAAACAAGGCCTATGCTCTTGACACTCGGGTCATCGTCCTGTTCGTTGGTGATTATATCAACGTTGAATGCGGAGTTGTAGGTCTGGAACACCTCACTGACCTGCGCCTCGCTGTTCTTGTTGAGGTCAATTACTTCCTGAGCGGCATATACCGCGAATACGAGCGAACCGCCCGATACCTTCTCGCCGGCTTCGTCTGTGTCAGCCTGCTGAGCCTGGATTATATAGGGGTTGTTGCTCATTGACTTCTGCTGATCGACGAGCACCTTTCCGTCATTGAGACCAATGCTCCAGTCAGCAAGGAAGTCCGTGATATTGGGGGTATTCGAGGTCTGGGGGTCTGCGAAAAAGAGCAGGTCCCTGCTGTACTCACCGTCGTTGTACAGGAAGTCGTTCAGCTTTTTGATGACCGCCTCGTCAAAATCAACTGCGGGCATCGGGATAACTACCATATCATATTTCTCAGTGTCAAGCTCATCATTGACAAGGTCAACATCTGTACAGAAATAGCCGTTCTTGGAGAGCAGCTCATCACGCAGCGCTGCCACTGATTCGTCATAGGTGCCGGAGTAGGAATTGTAGATCGGGACACCGTTTGCGGTTGAAGCAAATGCAACATTGATCGGGTGAGCATCGGTGACGTTCATGATCTCAGAGGTTATCCTGCTCTCGCCGGCAAATGAAAGGCTTATGCCGGTGGGGTCTGTGAAGTCGGGGACTATCATGCCGCTTACACTGTTGCTGTCGATGACTCTTACCCTGTCTCCGCAGGCAATGACTATGCTCTGATTGGTTATTTCCGAACCGTAGGAATCGCTGTACTTCTTAACAGCGGTCGGGTCCTTGTCGAGGTCAACGTACTTCACGCTGATGCTGCCGCTGCCCTGATTTGCATACATCTCGTACTTTTCAAGGAGTATCGGTATCATGTCGAAGGGACAGTCTACCTCAGTATCAGTGCCGTAGTACATCTGGTAATAGTACCTCATGGCGTATTCAACGTTCTTTGCAATGTTCTCGAAGTCTGCCTTAGGGCAGGTGACAACGATATCAACATCCTTGTCGAGCTTATCCTTGAGATAATCGACAGTCTCATCACTGAGCTCATATCTCTTGTCAGCCGTGAGATCAAGCTTGAGCGGCATCCTCTTTACCATATATGATGCCATGATGTTTATGATAACAACTATCGCCACAACAAGCGCGATAGTAATGAGCGACATTGAGCCGTACTTTACCTTTTTGAGCCCGCCGGACGGTGATGCCTTCTCAGCGCTCACCTGCTCCTTTGAAGCTTCTTCTATTTCGTTTTTCTTCATCTGTTAGGTACCTTCCTTTCTGCAAGAATCAGCTCCAGCGGCGCTTCTCAAGAACTCTTACAGTGAAAAAGTTGAAGAGAAATGCTGTGCTGAGGTAGAAGAGCACGCTTGTCAGATTGAAAACGCCTCGTGTGAATTCGATATATCTTGTGTAGAACGAAAGCTCTGTCACCATGTTGTAGAGCCACTGCCAGCTTATCCTGTCCGCAAACGAATCAAAGAGATACAGGAAAAACAGTACAGCCATTGAAAATACCGCTGCGGTCATCTGGTTCTCTGTAAGCGAGGAAATGAACACGCCTACCGCGATGAAAGCCGCTCCGAGAAGAAGCATCGCAAAGTAGTTGCCGAGCAGTGTCGCCCATACTATATCTCCGAGATAGCCGAGTATAACTGCGTATACAAAGGTTATGCTCTCCGCGATGATATATATGGTAAAGGCTGCGAAGTACTTGCCGAGAACTATCTCCCAGAGGCCGACCGGTGCTGTAAGGAGTCCCTGATCGGTGCGGTTCTTCTTTTCTTCGCTGAGCAGTCTCATGGTGAGTATCGGGATCAGGAACAGGACTATCCTGAACATATCCCTGAAAAGCGGTGAAATATCAGAGTACCCTGACTGTATCACCTCATTGTAGAAGTAGTATCCGGAAAAGATATAGAATACTGCAAGAAATACATAAGCCAGTCCGGACGTAAAGAATGCGCCCATTTCACGCCTGTATATCGCGCCCATTACTGATCTCCTCCTTTCTCATCACTGCCGGTATCCTCAGCTTCCTCAGCACCGTCAGATCCTTCGTCATTGATAACAATGTCTATTCTGGGGCGCTTGCTCTCATCCTTCTTATTCTCCTCAGCAGAGGGCTGTTCGCCCATTGTGATCTTGAGGAAGATGTCCTCGAGCGTAAGATCTGAAAGCTGAAGCATGAGTATATTCCAGCCCTTGTCCCGGCACAGTTCATTGATAGCACGGCGGACGTCTGTCTTGCCGTCAGTCTCGACGTCGAAGTCGTAAATGCCATTTTCCCGCTCCATATCAGCGCGGACGTACTTTATTCCGGGTATCGCACGGACAGCATCGGCAATGAGATTCTTGTCCGAGACAGTATGTGTCGGTCCCTCAATGCGAAGGGTCATCTTGTGCTCGTTGGTGATGCTCCTTGCGATCTGGTCGGCAGTACCGTCAGCTGCAACAACGCCCTTGTTGATAATGATTATCCTGTCGCATACAGCCTGTATCTCAGGAAGGATGTGCGAGGAAAGTATTACCGTGTGGCGCTTGCCGAGCTTCTTTATCAGCGTTCTTATCTCGATTATCTGGTTAGGGTCAAGGCCTACGGTCGGCTCGTCGAGTATGAGCACGGGCGGGTTATTGATAAGCGCCTGTGCAAGGCCTACTCTCTGGCGGTAGCCCTTGGAGAGGTTCTTGATGAGCCTTGTGCGGACGTGGCTGATCTTGCAAAGATCGCAGACATCCTTCAGGTGAGCCTTGCGCGGGAGCTTGCATCTTTTGAGGTCGAAGACAAAGTTGAGGTAGCCGTCAACGGTCATATCAACGTAAAGCGGCGGTATTTCGGGCAGATAGCCGATGTTTGCCTTAGCCTTCTTGGGCTCCTCAAGGATATCGACGCCGTTTATTAGTATCTGTCCCGAGGTGGATGAGATATAGCCTGTGAGCATATTCATCGTGGTGGACTTACCTGCGCCGTTAGGTCCGAGGAAACCGAGTATCTCGCCTTTTTCGACCTTGAAGCTTATATCATTCACGGCGCGCTTGTCACCGTATCTTTTGGTCAGGTTTTTAACTTCTATCATCAGACAGCCTCCTTGTTTAGAAGTTAGAACTTAATTTTTACATAGCCATGTACTATATTAATGCTTTATTGTGAAAGCACAGTGAAAAGAATCTGAATTTTATATGTCAGCCGCGAGAGAAATGTCCTGCGCTATCTGAGCCCTGAGCTCATCAAGGGAGCCGAATCTTTTCTCCGGACGGATGAAGCTTCTGAAGCATACATCGACGTTTTTGCCGTAAAGGTCGCCGCTGTAGCCGATGATGTGAGTTTCCGCAAGAGGTCTGCGTACCCCCGCTATCGTTGGCTTTACTCCCACATTTGTGACCGACGGCAGCGTCCTCCCGCCGATATTTGTGACAGTGCTGTAAACACCGTAGCGCGGCACGAGCTGTCCCACGGAAAAGTCCTGATTTATCGTGGGAAAGTCGATAGTACGTCCGATATGATTGCCGTCCCTGACTTCCGCATTTATGAAGTAGTTAAACCCGAGCAGAGCGTTCGCAGAAGCGATATCTCCACTCATCAGGACCTCCCTTATACGGCTTGAAGAAACGATGCTCCCGCCGTATTCAACAGGACTTACCACCTCTACCTCAAACCCACAGCGTTTCCCGAGGTCAATGAGCTCCTTTGCTCCGCAGGAAGCATTTTTCCCAAACCTGAAATCATTTCCGCAGCACACATGAGCAGCTCTCATCTGACGGCACAGTATCTCCTCGGCAAATTCCTCTCCCGAAAGGCTGCAGAAGCTTTCAAACGGCGGGCTCACTACATCGTCCACGCCTAACAGCTCCCAGAGAAGTATCTCCTTTTCGGTCCTTGTGTAGATATAGCCCGAAGCGCCGCCCGCTTTCCTCAGGACGCACTCAGGCTCGAAGGTGAATACCGAAGCCGAAAGTCCGTTTTCACGCTGGGCAAGTGCCGCATCTATCACAGCCCTGTGCCCGAGATGAACGCCGTCAAAAAGCCCTAAAGCAACTGCTGTTCTTTTGTTTTCCATGCAGTCACCCTATATTCTTTCCGACACGCAGAACACCGTCCGCGCGGTCAGTCACGGCAGTACCGATGAACGCTCCGTCCGAGGCGTAGATACGGTAATTATCAGCCTCCGGACGAACTCCCCTGACCCTTGCAAGGTCAAGCTTCACGCCGCTGCGGTACATCCTTGTCTGAGCCTCGCCGAGCCTCAGCGCCGGGAATGCTGTGAACACCCTGTCAGCCGGAACTATAAGCTCCTCCAGCCTGCCCTCATCGCGGGCAAGCTGTATCTCCTCAATGGTATGGCACTCGTCAAGGACAAAGCCGCAGGACGATGTCCTCACCAGCGAGGTCATTATCCCTCCGCAGCCGAGCCTTTCGCCGATATCGTTTATGATAGTGCGGATATAGGTCCCCTTGCCGCAGCTTATGGTCAGTATTCCCTCACGGGAAGAACTGTCGTAGCTCTCCAGCACAAGCTCACTGACCTCTGCTTCACGCGGTTCACGCTCTACCTCGATGCCCTGACGCGCAAGGTCATACAGACGCTTTCCGTTCACCTGAACGGCTGAGTACATTGGCGGGAGCTGCATTATCCTTCCGGTAAACTCCGGAAGTACGGCAAGTATATCTCCTTCGCCGACCGGTCTGTTCGAGGTCCTGATCACCTCTCCCCAGACGTCCTGAGTGTCAGAGGTGCAGCCGAACCTGAATCCGGCACGGTAGCTCTTGGTATTGTCCGGCATTATATCGCAGGCTTTGGTGGCGTTCCCGACAAATACCGGCAGCACGCCGGTCGCCATTGGGTCGAGAGTACCTCCGTGGCCGAGTCTTTTCATTTGCAGTATGCCCCGCAGCTTCGCCACAACGTCGAATGAGGTGAAGTCCTGAGGCTTGTTCACGCAGAGTATGCCGTTCATTTTCCGAGTGCCCTTTCAACAGCTTCTATGAGCATTTTCTTCACGCTCTCCATATCGCCTGTGAGCGAGCAGCCCGCAGCCTTCGCGTGACCGCCGCCGCCGAGAGTTTTGCATATATCCGAAACGTTCACATCGTTAGCTGAACGGAACGAACACTTGAAATCATTCTCGCGCTCGCGGATGAAGATGCCCACCTCAGACTGCTCAAGCTGTATCGTAATGGGGGCAAAGCCCTCCAGTTCATCCATAGAAACTCCCATATCACGGGCAATGTCCTTAGTCACTGCTATGATATTGAGCTTACCGCCGAGATAGCTCTCCATGAGATCCGTGACCTTGCTTTCAAGGCGCATCCTTCCGGCTGATTTGACATCGAACATATAGCGGTTTATGCGTGCGAAATTTATATCGTAGCTCCGCATCATCTCCGCAGCTATCTCATGTGCGCGGGGAGTGGTGCATTCATACTTGAAGCAGCCTGAATCGGTCGAGATACCGGTATAAAGACAGGTCGCACAGTGCTTGGAGATATTCACTCCCATGAACTTCGCAAGGTCGTAGATGACCTCACAGGCGGCAGTTGCCTTTGCGTTCAGCAAAGTCCTCTCCGCATAGTCCATGTTTGAGACATGGTGGTCTATGCAGAGCTGTACCCTTCCGCCGTAGACATCACAGTATTTACCCATGAGCTTCGGGTCCGCGATATCGACAGCGATCACGGTCTGCGGCTCGAAGTCCTCGCCCGCACCTGCCGATGTTATGAAGTCATAGCGCGGCGAGGGAAACTCATCGTGGCAGATGACCCTGCTCCTTATGCCGAGCTCAGCAAGTATATCCTTCAGTCCGAAGCCGGAGCCTATACAGTCTCCGTCGGGATTCTGGTGAGTGATTATGACAGCGTCCCTGCATCCGCGGAGGAATTCCGCCGCTTCTTCAAAACCTATAAGCATATCACTCATCCTCCCCTGTGCCGAGCTCGCTGAGCTTGCGGCTTATCTCGGCGCTTCGCTCGATAGAGCTGTCTGCAATGAAGGTGAGCTCAGGTGACTTCCGCATCTTGAGCCTGTGAAAGAGCTCGCGGCGGATGAAGCCCTCGGCGCTTTTAAGCCCCTTGACGGACTCCTTCGCCCTTTCTATTCCTGAAAAGCTCGAAACATAGATCTTGCACGAGGACATATCCCCGGACAGATCCGTCCGCACTATCGTAAGCATCTTATCTATCCTCGGATCCTTCAGTTCACGGAGGATAGCAGTCATTTCTCTTTTTATATCCTCAGCCATACGGCTGTTCTTGAAATTTGGCATTATACTCCTTTCGTATACGCTCAGAGGCTTGCCTTTTACTTGTTGTTTATAGCCTGCTCTGCTGCGGCTGCAGCTGCGGCAAGGCTCTCTTTAAGACCGTTGAATTCTGACTCACCGAGATCGGAATTTTCAGCGCCTACCGTGATATTCACGCTTTTGGGACTTACCGTTCCGGTGCTTTCGTTCAGTGAGTAAGCGTTCTCATTCAATGTATACGCACCCTCGCTTTTTTCGGTATATCCGCCTGTCGGCGCGGGAGCTGATGCACTCTCAGCAGCCGGCTCAGCACTTTCGTCAGCCCGGGAAGCATCCTCGTCAAAGAAGCCCTCTCCGGAGAGCACCGAGTCGAACGCCTCGTCCTCCTTGCTGCGGCTGTAGTCGGGGATATCATCGTCGCCCTCCTCGCCGTAGTAGATATCTGCGTATTTTCCGTATTCAGGTTCAAGCTCTACATCTCGCACAGGGCGCTCTATCCCCATAAGATCGTCGATGACATCCTCCGGCTCCTCGAGTGCGCTGCACTGTCCAAGAAGTATCTTCTTGACAGATTCAAAGAAGAATATATCTATAGGACCAAAGTCCTCCCATGCGAGTGCTTCCTCGCAGTACTGGAGCATATCTGCTGTGCTCATTCTGCTGTTATCCAATTTTCTGACCTCCCTATTCATTATTGATTACTGCGCGCTGTCCCGGGATATCCGACGGATATCCCGGGAGCCGCCGTCTTTTGACGGCGGGCGGTGCTGTGCGCCGCAAAGCGCTCCGTTTATTCTGCCTCTGCAAAACCGCGAAGCGGTTTTTTCGGCTGCTTCGCAGCCGTGCAAAATGAACCTTGTTCATTTTGCAGCAGAGGCGGGTATATCATTAGTCCTCGCGATATTCCTCGACAACGTATATCTCGAAGATATCGCCTTCCTTGACGTCGCTGAACTTCTCAAGGCTGATACCGCACTCGTAACCCTCTGCGACCTCTTTTGCGTCGTCCTTGAAGCGCTTGAGACCTGCGATCTTCTCATCAGCGATGATGATACCGTCGCG
>CAMOXW010000200.1 GCA_946629405.1 uncultured Ruminococcus sp. | reverse complement strand
CGGAAGTCTGCCCATAATTGACCTTGTTTTTTCTATAGTCCTGTCAAGCTCAGCAGTATCGCCGTCTTCAAGCAGCGATGCAACAGAGTCCACAAAAGCCTGACCCTTTTCGTTATTTGCTCTGAAATAGTAGAAGCTTCCGTCGCACCAGCAGGAGCAGTCTCCTTCCGGCTCAGCAGGGTCGATGCCGAAGGTCTGGCAGAAGCAGGTCTCTGCGGGACGGCTGCAAGCCAGTGTCACTATAGTTCCGTGGTCACGGCGGTTCTTGTAGTAGCTGTCCACAGGCTCTGCAAGGAATACCTTGTCGAGTATAGTGAAGCTTCTTGCGTCGCAGGCGCGTACTCCGAAAACCACGAAATCCTCGCGCTCTTTGCGGACGTCGGTGATCTCTATCTTCTTACCCTCCATCTTGAAGTCAACAAGATTCTCAGTCTGCGGGAAGAAGAAGTCTTTTGCGCTTCTGAGGGTATTGAGGCGTGAGGAGAGCTTCATGCCGCTTTCATATCTTTTGTATTCAGCCTCGCCGTCAGCACGGTCAGCAGGGATATAGAGCTCCTGCCTTGCTGAAACATCATCGAAAAGCTCATTCAGCCTGTCAGCGGATATTCTAAGCATCACTCAACACCCCTTTCGTGAACTATGCTTGCCTCGCAGTCCTCAGCGGTGTAGTCGTTGAGGGGGGCTCTGGAGGTTGTGTCAGCACCCGCCTGATATTCACCATAGAGAGCATTGATATCCTTGATGAACTTGCGGTTGAGCAGGTGAAGCGGGATATGCTGCGGGCATACTCTTGAGCATTCTCCGCAGTCGGTACATCTTCCGGCAACATGGAACGCGCGGATTATGTGGAACATATTCTCCTCAAAGCTGTCTGCGGCTGCTTTGTTGTCAATGCCGGATTTAGGATTGTCAAACACGCAGTTCTCACAGGTGCAGGCAGGACAGACATTTCTGCACGCATTGCATCTGATACACTTTGAAAGCTCACTTCTCCAGAAGTCATAGCGCTCCTGAGAGGTCATATTCTCGAGCTTTTCGACCATATCGAAGCGGTTGGATTCGAGGGTATCGCCCTCCTCACCCATAAGCTCGTCATATGTAACGTGCTTCTTGCTCTTGCAGGAGGCACACTTGTCAAGTACCGCCTCATAGAAAGGCATAGTCTCCTCGCCGTAAAGGGTATCTATTTTCAGTGTGTAATTCTCGTTTTTTACGCCGATGATACCAGTAATGCCCTTAGCCTTGATCTTTTCGATGTCGAGCTTCGGACCGCCGGGTATCCCCACAACGTAGATATTATCACGGTCAACTCTGTGCTCCTTGGTGAGCTGGTTTAGGCTGTAGGTATCGCAGGGCTTGAGAAAAGCAAGCACCTTGCCATCCTTGCGGCTCTCCTTTACGAGATACTTGGAGACATTCGCAGCGGTAAAGTCGTCAAATACGAAGTCACTGTCAAGCTCCTCAGCGCTCTCGAAAACTGCCGGAGTGATATCGTAGGCAAATTCTCCTCTTTTCCAGCCGACGACACGCTTAACTGTGCCGTCTGCAAGAAGCTGCTTAGCCCTTTCGATCATTGCTTTCTGCATCTCAGATCCTCCAATCTCCGGTTAGGTCCCAGTTTCTTTACAGCCTCAGTGAACTCGTTCATAGTTGCGGCAAACTTTGCGCCCTCTGCGGCAGATACCCACTCTACTCTTGTTCTGTCGCGCTCTATGCCGAGGAAGTCAAGCATACTGAACAGCAGGGTCATCCTTCTTCTTGTGAAGTAATTTCCTGAGGTATAATGGCAGTCTCCGGGGTGGCAGCCGCACAGAATAACTCCGTCAGCGCCCCTCTGGAACGCCCTGAGTATGAACATGGGGTTTACTCTGCATGAACAGGGCACTCTTATGATCTTGACGTTTGTTGGGTAATTCAGTCTGTTCGTGCCGGAGAGGTCAGCTCCTGCATACGAACACCAGTTGCAGCAAAAAGCGACGATCAGCGGCTGAAATTCCTTATTCTCATTTACTTGCATATTGCGTCTACCTCCGCCATGATCTGGCTGTTCGAGAAGCCGTTAAGATCCATCGCACCTGACGGGCAGGCTACTGTACAAGCACCGCATCCCTGACAAACAGCAGGATTGACGCTTGCCACACGGCGTACCTTAGTGGTGCGGTCGGGCATTCTGAATTCCTTGTCGATGTATGTGATAGCTCCGTAAGGACAAACCTTCTCACAGGACGAGCAGCCGTTGCACATGAGCTCATCCGAATGAGCAACACAGGGGTTGCAGGTTATGCTGTTCTTGCAGAGAAGTCCTATAGCCTTCGCTGCGGCAGCACTTGCCTGAGCTACGGTCTCGGGGATATCTTTAGGGCCCTGACAGGCGCCTGAGAGGAAGATACCGGCTGTAGCACTCTCCACAGGACGGAGCTTAGGATGTGCCTCTGTGAAGAAGTCATTAGTATCCATCTGGGTAGTGAGCATGGTTGCCAGCGGACGAGCTGTCTTATCAGGCTCGATAGCAGCAGCAAGAACTACCATATCCGCATTTATGTGGAGCTGCTCATTTGCAAGAAGATCAGATGCCTGAACGTCTATCTTTCCGTCAGACTTAGGTGTTACCTTGCCGACCATACCCTTTATGTAGTGAACATTGTACTGCTCAACTGCACGGCGGTAGAATTCATCGAAGTTCTTACCGGGAGTACGGACGTCAATATAGAACACATAGACCTCTGTGTCGGGATATTTTTCACGGATGAGCATAGCGTGCTTTGCTGTGTACATACAGCATATCTTCGAGCAGTAGGGCTTGCCCTTGCTGTCATCGCATCTTGAACCTACACACTGTACAAAAACGATAGTGTGCGGGTGAGTCTTGTCCGAGGGACGGAGAAGTGTGCCGCCGTTAGGGCCGGCAGCGTTCATAAGTCTTTCAAGCTCAAGAGATGTTACAACATCAGGACACTGATTATATGCGAACTCGTCGTACTTGTCAAGCTTTATCGGATTGAATCCTGTTGCAACTACGATAGCGCCGTACTTCTCCTCAATGTAGGTATCTTCCTGCTTGTAGTTTATAGCTCCTACAGAGCAGACCTTTGAGCAGACTCCGCACTTGCCGTTTTTCAGCATCATGCAGTAGTTCGGGTCGATGGTCGCTACCTTCGGAACAGCCTGTGCGAACGGGATATAGATAGCAGTCCTGTTGTCGAGCCCCATGTTGAACTCGTTCGGCACCTTCTTCATCGGGCACTTTTCAGTGCAAAGACCGCAGCCTGTACACTTTGTCTCGTCAACGAAACGTGCCTTCTTCTTTATTTTGACAGTGAAATTGCCGACAAAGCCCTTGACCTCAGCGACTTCGCTGAATGAATGTATAGTTATATGCTCGTTCTGTGAAGCCTCAACCATTTTAGGAGTAAGGATGCAGGCAGCGCAGTCAAGTGTCGGGAAGGTCTTGTCTATCTGAGCCATTTTACCGCCGATAGTAGGATTCTTCTCCACGATATCAACATCAAATCCAGCCTCAGCGATATCAAGAGCCGTCTGTATACCGGCGATACCTCCGCCGATAACAAGCGCTCTCTTTGCAACAGGGCTCTCACCGGCAGTCAGCGGAGCGTTAAGATGTACCTTAGCGACAGCAGCACGTCCGAGGATTATTGCCTTTTCAGTTGCACTTGCAATATCCTTGTGTATCCATGAGCACTGCTCACGGATATTGGCTATCTCGACAAGATATGGGTTAAGTCCGGCAGCAGCAGCAGCCTTCCTGAAAGTATTCTCGTGCATACGCGGCGAGCAGGAGCAGATGACCACGCCTGTGAGCTTATGTTCTTTGATCGCGTTCTTTACCAGATTCTGACCGGATTCGGAGCACATATACTGATAGTCCTGAGATATCACAACGCCCGGCTCATGTCCGAGGGTCTCAGCGACTGTCTTTACATCAACGGTTGCGGCGATATTGGTACCGCAGTGACAGACAAATACACCAATTCTCTGCATAATAGCTCTCCTCCTTACTTAGTGTACTTCCTGAGAGCGGTCACGATAGCCTGCTGTGGAAGGTCGTCATCCAGCATATCAGGTATCATGTCCGGGCTCAGCCGGTTTCCGTCCTGCTGGCGAACAGCGGCAAGACGAACTGCCTCGACTACCTTTGCCGGCTCAACGTTTCTGGGACATCTGTCCACGCAAGCAAAGCAGGTCAGACACTTGTACAGCGACTCAGACTTCATAAGCGTCTCAATATCACCCTTTTCCACCATATATACGAACTGGTGGGGGTGGTATTCCATTTCATCGTAAGAGGGACAGGTACCTGAGCACTTGCCGCAGCGCATACATTTGAGGACGTTCACTCCGCTTGAACGGAGCACCTGTTCCTTTAGGTTCTTATTCATTGCTTGCCTCCTTTAAGCCAAGAGCTTCAGCCAGCAGTTCAGTGAAATAGTACACCGGCAGGTCTGAGCCGGAATTCTTTTTGAGGTTGTAAAGGCACAGCGGACAGGCTGTGATGACCATATCAGCCCCCTGATCCTTTGCGGAATCCATTACGGCAGAGCTTCGTTTCTTAGCCTGAGCCTTGTCCTCCATAGTGATATAGCCTCCGCAGCACTCATTGCGCTGGGCATAGATAACAGGTGTCCCGCCGATAGCTCTGATGAAGTCCTCCATAATAGTCGGGTTCTCCGGGTCGTCCATAGCAAGAGCCTTTGAGGGACGCAGCAGCAGGCAGCCGTAATAAGCAGCTATTTTCCGTCCTTTGAGGGGATTGGTAACCTTAGCCTTCAGAGTATCGAAGCCTACTACATCGCGGAGCATTTCCAGATAGTGATAAACGGTAGTCTCACCGGCATAGACTTCCGGAAGCTGAAGGTAGTTGTTGACCTTTCTTGCCATATCCTCATCGCGGGAAATATCATAATTAGTCTGCTTTATAACGTTATGACAGGCGGAACAGACTGTAATGAGCGGCCTGTCCATCTCCTTTGCAGCGTTGAGAGTTCTCACGGCTGAGAGCTTTGTGGCTATCTCGTCCTTTGCTGTAGTGTAGGCGCCTCCGCAGCACTGCCAGTCGGCAGGTTCTTCAAGGACAATTCCAAGAGCTTCTGCCGACATTCTCGCATAGACATCAAGGTCTCTTGCCTTTGTACGCAGCGTACATCCGGGATAATATGTAAATACTTGCATAACAGTATCCTTTCATTTATTAGCTGTACAGAACTCCGTTTCCGGAGCTCCGCAGCGTGTTATTATGCCATTTCCTCGGGGTGGAATACCTCGTCGAATCTCTCTGCGGTGAGGAAACCAAGCTCAACGCAGGCTTCTTTGAGGGAGATATTGTCCTTGAACGCCTTCTTAGCGGTCTTGGCAGCGTTCTCATAGCCGATGCAGGGGTTGAGGGCAGTTACCAGCATGAGTGAATTGTAGAGGTTGTGGTGCATCTTCTCCTTGTTTGCCTTTATGCCGACAGCACAGTTCTTGTTGAAGCTGATTATTGACTCGGCAAGCAATCTTGCAGACTGGAGGAAGTTATAGGCGCACACGGGCATGAAAACGTTCAGCTCGAAGTTGCCCTGAGAAGCCGCCATGCCGACAGCAACATCGTTGCCCATTACCTGAACAGCAACCATTGTCACCTGCTCGCACTGCGTGGGATTTACCTTGCCGGGCATGATAGACGAGCCGGGCTCATTCTCGGGAATGAATATCTCTCCGAGGCCGTCACGGGGACCGGAAGCAAGCCATCTTACGTCGTTTGCGATCTTCATCATATCTGCGGCGAGTGCCTTTAAAGCGCCGTGAGCGAAAACTATCTCATCCTTTGATGTGAGTGAGTGGAATTTGTTGGGAGCGGTGATGAAATTCTTTCCGGTGAGCTGACTGATAGCCTCAGCAGACTTCTCAGCAAATCCGGCAGGTGCATTAAGACCCGTACCAACAGCTGTACCGCCGAGAGCAAGCTCCTTCAGCTCCTCACAGGCTGAAACAAGCATCCTTCTGTCCTTTTCAAGAGAAGTTCTCCAACCGCTTATCTCCTGAGAGAATCTGATAGGAGTTGCGTCCTGGAGGTGGGTGCGTCCGCTCTTGACAATGCCTTCGTTTTCGGCTTCAAGCCGGCTGAACGTCTCAGTGAGGACGTCTATTGCGGGGAGCACCTTATCCTCGATAGCGATAACAGCAGCAATGTGCATAGCGGTCGGGAAGGTATCGTTTGAGGACTGGCTCATGTTGATATCGTCATTCGGGTGGAGAAGCTTCTCCCCTGCTATCTCATTGCCGCGGTTGGCAATGACCTCATTAGCATTCATATTGGACTGAGTACCGCTTCCGGTCTGCCACACAACGAGCGGGAAATGCTCATTGAGGGCTCCGCTGATGACCTCGTCGCACGCCTGAGGGACAGCAGAAAGCTTCTTATTGGTCATTTTTTCCGGCTTGAGGGAATTGTTAGCGATAGCAGCAGCCTTTTTGAGAATTCCGAACGCATGAATGATCTCAGCGGGCATAGTCTCGATGCCGACGCCAATGAGAAAATTCTCATGACTGCGTTCGGTCTGGGCAGCCCAGTATTTATCGGCAGGAACCTTTACCTCGCCCATTGAGTCGTGTTCAATACGATAATCCATAGTATCCTCTCCCATAATTCAGGACAAAAGTCCGTTTATACTTTATAATATAAGTATATCAGCAAGTGTGCGAAATTTCAAATTCACATTAAGAATATTGCTATTCTCGTATTGATATATTCTTAACAATAGCTCTGAGCGTTATATATACATATAATTCACGCAAAGCCGGTATATCTTAATTTATATTCCGTTCAGTTGTGTAAAATACTTTTCAGGTGTTCCGGGGATTTTGTTGCATTTGCTCAACATTCCGTACAGGCAGCCTACCGATGCACATGATTCAGGGGATGATAACAAATATCCAAAAAATCCGGCAGAGCAGAGTTAAACTTGCAGATAACAGCAACTCCATAAAGTTTTGGAATACAATTATATATAGATATATATAACGTACTGTACTGATTGATATTTTTTTCACATTCGATATGCTGTATATCGCCGCGGATCAGTGACCCGCAGCGATCTTACCAACACGTCTTTCAGAAGCTCCGGAGTTCACCGCAGCCTCTCAGTTATCATTTTTATCATTCGCTGTATTCAGTCCGTATGAAAGCGTTGTGAGACTGTCACCGAGATGCACGTTCTCAACAAGTATGTCCTTATGCTCTATCCGCAGATCATAATGGGTAAAATTCCAGAACGCCTTCACTCCGTAGCTTATCAGCGTTTCAGCAACGGATGCAGCCGCACTCGTCGGAATACAAAGTATTGCGGCTACAGGCTTTTTTTCCTTGCAGAAGGCTTCAAGATCGGAAACATCCAGTACCGTCAGCTCCGCGACATTTTTTCCAATGATGTCAGGATTTACGTCAAAGGCGCCTATCAGTGTGAACCCCTTGCTTACAAAATCAAGGTGCGTAGCAATCGCTTTTCCAAGATTGCCCGCGCCGATCAGGATCATCGGCGTCTGGCTGTCAAGACCAAGGATCTTCCCAATCTCATCGCGCAGATCGCTGACATTATAGCCATATCCCTGCTGCCCGAATTCACCGAAGCAGTTGAAATCCTGCCTGATCTGTGAGGCGGTAAGCCCCATTTTTTCCGAGAGTTCGCGCGAGGATATGCGTACATAGCCGTTAGCCTCGAGCTCGCCGAGAAACCTGTGGTAGCGCGGCAGTCTCCTGATAACTGAATTTGATATTGTGTTTTTTGGCATTATTATCCCTCTTTCCGCGAGGAGATCACATCAGCTTATCGAGCCTGTGCTTTATCTCGTCAAGGAATGTCTTGGAGTCAACCTTTTTCTTGTTTTCAAGCTTTGAGATAAGGTAGAGGTCTCCGGTCATAACGCCGTCCTCGATAGTCTGAATAGTAGCTTTTTCGAGCTTGTCGGCAAAACCGCAGAGCTCAGGAGTGCCATCAAGCTCTCCTCTCTTTCTGAGAGCACCGCTCCACGCAAAGATAGTTGCAACTGAGTTTGTTGAGGTCTGCTCGCCCTTGAGATACTTGTAGTAGTGGCGCTGAACTGTACCGTGTGCAGCCTCGTATTCGTAGATGCCGTCAGGCGAAACAAGCACTGAGGTCATCATCGCAAGGCTTCCGTATGCGGTCGATACCATGTCGGACATAACGTCGCCGTCATAGTTCTTGCAAGCCCATATATAGCCGCCGTTTGAACGGATAACACGCGCAACAGCATCATCGATAAGTGTGTAGAAATACTCGATGCCGGCAGCCTCATACTTCTCTTTGTATTCCTTCTCGAATATCTCAGCAAAGATGTCCTTGAAGCGGTGGTCGTACTTCTTGGAGATCGTATCCTTTGAGGCAAACCATACATCCTGCTTCAGATCAAGACCATAGTTAAGGCAGGCTCTCGCAAAGCCGGCAATCGAATCGTCAAGGTTGTGAAGTCCCTGGATTATACCGTCACACTTCTTGAAGTCGTGAATGAGCTCGCGGGTCTCATTGCCATTCTCGTCAGTGACAACAAGCTCAGCCTTGCAGCCCTTGTTCACACGCATTTCAGTGTTCTTGTAAACGTCGCCGTAAGCGTGACGGGCTATGGTTATAGGCTTAGTCCATGTGGGAATGTAAGGCTCTATGCCTTTGACGATGATAGGTGTGCGGAATACTGTACCGTCCAGAGCAGCACGGATAGTGCCGTTGGGTGACTTCCACATCTGCGACAGGTTATACTCAGGCATTCTCGCAGCGTTCGGAGTAATGGTAGCACACTTTACAGCAACACCGTACTTCTTTGTTGCCTCAGCAGAATCAAGAGTTACCTGATCCTTTGTCTCCTCGCGGTGAGCAAGACCGAGGTCGTAGTATTCAGTATTAAGTTCAACGTAAGGTTCCAGAAGTGTCTCCTTGATCCACTTCCAGAGGATACGGGTCATCTCGTCGCCGTCCATTTCGACGAGAGGAGTTTTCATAGTTATCTTAGCCATTGGTAATTCCTCCTATTTATTGATAAAGTCAGGGAATAGCAAAAATAATCTTTATGCTGTCCGGAACATAACTGTTTATTATTTCCTCAAAGACCGGCAGTACCTTCTCACGCTTATTGCCGAACATCCCGCAGCCGAATGCTCCGAGTATGAGAACGTCAGGCTCTTTCATGACCGCCAGGGTGATTATCCGCTTTATCCTTGTACGCATAATGCGGTCTATTCTTTTGCCTCTCATCATGAATTTTGCAAACGTTCTGTTTACTGCCGGGCAGGTTATGAAGCTGCACTCCATCGGCTTTTCAAGCAGTTCTCCGCTGTCACTCCGTATCACCGGCACGTTCTCTGAGTAGATCATAACATCGGTATAATCCGGCAGGACATGGAGCCTGTTTTTGCGGTAGTACCTTTTCTGGGTCCTGATAGTATAGTAGAGCAGCGAGGCTCTGCACAGACTTTCCTCCTGTGCATTGCCTCCGAGGACGTAGCCTCCCCCGGGATACATCGCATTGGCGAAGTTCAGTGCGATGACACGGCTGTTCTCAGCATTTCTGAGAATGCTCTGTACCGTAGTCACCTTTACCGTGCTTTCGCTTATCCTAAAGGGCTTGTCCCGCTTTATTTCCGTGAGCTCAGGCAGATCTGTGACAGTTTCCGATCTCATTTCCGGAAAGCTTCCGCTCCTGAAAATACGGCTGTTATCACGTTTTATGCGAAGATTTCCCATACTGCTGCTCCTTATGTTATTCCGGAAGTTATTACTTCATTGATTCTCTTGTATAGTCAAGAAGGCCGCCTGCGAGCATGATATCCTTTGTACGCCCGGAAAGCTCGCAGAGTACAGGTATCTCCCTGCCGTTTGTCTTATTGAGAACCGTAAGCTCGGACTTACCGTCAGCAACAGCCTTTCTTACGTCAGCAAGAACAAGCTCATCACCCTGATCAATTGCGTCGTAATCCGCCTCATTCACGAATGTGAGCGGAAGGATTCCGGCATTTATAAGGTTAGCTCTGTGGATTCTTGCGAAGGACTTCACCAGAACAGCCTTTACACCGAGGTAGAGCGGCGCAAGTGCAGCGTGCTCACGGGATGAGCCCTGACCGTAGTTTGAACCGCCAACGATAATACTCTTGCCGAGTGACTTCGCTCTCTCGGGGAAGCTCTCGTCACAGACCGCAAAGCAGTACTGTGAGATCTTCGGGATATTTGAGCGGAGAGGAAGTATCTTCGCACCGGCAGGCATGATGTGGTCAGTAGTGATATTGTCTCCGACCTTCAGCGATACAGGAGCGTCAATAGTCTCCAGAAGCGGTGCTGTCTCAGGGTAGGGCTTGATATTGGGTCCGCGGAGTATCTCTACGCTGTCCATTTCAGCCTCAGAAGCCGGAGGAACGATCATATTGTCGTTGACCGTGAATATCTCAGGGAGCTTGAACTCAGGCATATCGCCAAGCTCACGGGGGTCAGTGAGGTAGCCTGTGAGAGCTGATACAGCAGCCATTTCAGGCGATACAAGGTATATCTGACCATCCTTTGTTCCGGAGCGTCCCTCAAAGTTTCTGTTGAAGGTACGCAGAGAGATCCCCTTTGAATTAGGTGACTGCCCCATGCCTATACACGGACCGCAGGCGCTTTCGAGAATTCTTGCGCCGGCTTCGATAAGATCGGAGAGTGCGCCGTTCTGAGCAAGCATATTGAGCACCTGCTTTGAACCGGGAGCAATAGCAAGAGATACGCTCGGGTCAACAGTCTTGCCTTTAAGGATATAAGCTACCTTGAGCATATCAAGGAGCGATGAATTCGTACATGAGCCAATGCAAACCTGGTCAACCTTCAGTCTGCCTATCTCCTCAACACTCTTTACATTGTCCGGAGAGTGAGGACAGGCTGCAAGCGGTACGAGCTCGCTGAGATTTATGGTAAGTTCCTCGTCATATACTGCGTCAGGATCTGCTGCAAGAGGTGACCATACCTCCTCGCGCTGCTGAGCCTTGAGGAACTGCTTTGTGATCTCATCAGAGGGAAAAATCGAAGTTGTTGCGCCGAGCTCTGCGCCCATATTTGTAATTGTTGCACGCTCGGGAACTGAAAGGGTCTTTACACCTTCGCCGACGTATTCAATGACCTTGCCAACGCCGCCTTTTACTGAAAGTCTGCGAAGAACTTCAAGTATAACGTCCTTTGCAGCTACCCACGGACGGAGCTTTCCAGTAAGCTCTACCTTGACCACCTTCGGGCAGGTTATGTAGTATGCACCTCCGCCCATTGCAACAGCAACATCAAGTCCGCCAGCGCCGATAGCGATCATGCCGATACCGCCGCCTGTGGGGGTATGACTGTCAGAACCGATGAGGGTCTTGCCGGGGATGCCGAATCTTTCAAGGTGAACCTGGTGGCAGATACCGTTTCCGGGACGTGAAAAGTAAATTCCGTGCTTTTTGGCAACGCTTCCGATGAAGCGGTGATCGTCAGCGTTCTCAAAGCCGTTCTGGAGGGTATTGTGGTCGATGTAGGCAACAGAGCGCTCTGTTCTTACACGCGGAACTCCGATAGCCTCAAATTCGAGGTAAGCCATAGTACCGGTAGCGTCCTGAGTGAGGGTCTGGTCGATACGGATACCGATCTCCTGACCCTTGACGTACTCGCCGTCGACGAGGTGTGCTCTGAGGATCTTTTCAGTTAAAGTTGAACCCATAGTGAGATCATTCCTTTCAATACAAGAATACATATTAATTGTACTACATTACTTCAAGTTTGTCAAGAATTAAACAATATTTTATATGCTGTATTTTTGTATTCTGTCTGAAACAGCGATGAAGCGGCATTCCGAGCGCCTTCAAAGATTGCTATTGAGCAGGCAGAATTGATCCGCATCGCCGTTGATTTAGTAAAAAAATAAATTTTTATTTCGCCTATTGACTTTCCTTTTTTTTTGTAGTATAATTACCTTGTTGTCGAGGTGTGGCTCAGTTTGGTAGAGTACTACGTTCGGGACGTAGGGGCCGCAGGTTCAAATCCTGTCACCTCGACCAAGGAAAAAGCCTGTATTTTCACAAATGTGGAAATACAGGCTTTTTTCGTGAATCATATATGCTTGATTAAGAATGATTTTTCAATG
>CAMOXW010000199.1 GCA_946629405.1 uncultured Ruminococcus sp. | reverse complement strand
GCAGGTAGTTTCCAACCCCGACAAGTACAGCAAGGGCAAGCCTGACGGTATCACAGACAGAGGCGAGAAGAACGCTGATGTTGACGGTACTCCCGGACTTACAAACAAGGATGCACTTGCTATCCAGAAGTTCAAGCTTGGTCTTATAAACAAGCTTCCTGTCTGAACTGAATAAAACAAAAGGACTGCTCCGGCAGTCCTTTTTTTGTCCTGTTCACCGTCCGAAGATAATCTCGAGGATGTTGAGAACGGTTTTTCCGACGCTGCGGGAGTATACGACTTCGGCGGCAGTATCGGGTTCATTGGTGATGATATTGTCAACGCCGAGCAGCATCATCTGCTCAATGTCCGCGCGGTTGTCCACGGTCCATACGAATACCCGTTTGCCGCTCTGGTGTGCGGTATTAATGATAGTCTGGTTGACAAAGATATAGTTCAGGCTCACCGCGTCGATGTACTTGAGGCGGGAGAAAGAGGTCGATGTAGCGACATTTGCGATGAGTGCGGTCTTGATCTTCGGGTCGAGCCGCTTTACTATTTTCAGCAGCGGGTAGGAAAACGAGGAAACATAGCACGATGAGGTAATATTGTACTCCTCGATGAGCTCGACAGTTTTTTCAGTCGCGCGTACAGAGTCGCCGACGTCCTTCAGCTCGATATTGAGCATTTTTTCCTTGCCGACAAGCTGAAGGACTTCCTCAAGGGTCACTATCTTAGCGTCGGCGAAATCGGTGCCGTTGCCGAATTTACAGCCTGCGGAAAGCTTCATGAGTTCGGCGTAGGTATGGTCGGTGAGCTTGCCCTTGCCGTTGGTAGTGCGTTCGAGGGTGTCGTCATGGAAGACCACGAGCTGACCGTCGCTGGTGAGCTGGACGTCGAGCTCAATATAATCGGTATCACTTTCAAGTGCAGCTTCAAAGGAATAGGCAGTATTTTCCGGCGCAACGGTCGGACAGCCGCGGTGAGCGGTGACCTGCGTCCGGGTGAAGATGCCGGAGTGAAGCAGGATATTACCCTGATATACGGCGCGGAAGAACGCAACACTTGCCATGACAGAGGCGACGATGACGGTCGTGATGAGGACAGCCTTCTGGGGCTTGTCCATTTTTTTGCGGCTGCGGTCGGGCAGGGTGATCTGCTCATCGGAGCAGTCTGCGAAGAAGCGTCCGGTGAGCCAGCACATCATAGCAGGGGCGGAGAAAAACGCCGAAACTGCGGTAAAAACGTCGAATGTGTAGCTCAGCACTCTCAGCGCTCTGTGGTAAGCGAAGCCGGCTTTTGAGAAGCCCTTTGCGACGTAGATCATAATGAAGCTCAGACCGAAGGTCAGCAGGAAGGTCGCGGTAAGTATGAACAGTGCCCAGAGCAGGAATGCCGCAGCCATGCGGAATTTCCGGCGGCGGATCTTCTCACGGCTTGACTGTACGCAGTCCGGGAAGGACTTGTCCGTGAGTATGAGGAAGTGCAGGCTGTAGCTGCGGCTGATGAGGACAAAGATGAGGAGAGTTTCGATGAGGATGTAAGCGCCGATCGCGGCGTAGCTGCTGATCGTGCCGAAAACCCTGTTGAGGATTGGCATGAGCGGGGCGATGAAGATACCGGAGGCAACGGTGAAGCCGGCGAGCGGCATCATAAGCGTGAACAGGGCAAAACGGAGTATCCCCGACCGCCGGAAGGCTTTCCTGAAGGCGCCAAGACCGGTGCGGAGCATTTCACCGACCGTTATTTTTTCGTGTTTCTGGAGGCAGCTGAAGCAGGCAGCGAGCGCAGAGAGCTCCACGAACTCAAAAAATCCCGTAATAAGGAGGAATATGAGTATCACGAAGATAGTCGCGGGACTGTGGAGGTAGACCAGCAGGCTCTCATCGTCAAGGTAGCTGATGCCGGCGAGCTTCATGGTGAGGTTGAGCAGCAGCGCCATTAGCGGCGCACCGACTGCGAGGATTATGAGCTTATAGACAAGCTCAAAGAGTATAAAATGTGGAATGGCACGGATGTAGGTGCTCATTGACCGGAAAAAATTTTTCATAAATATCACTTCGGGTTGGGATTACGGAATGAGTCCGTACTATTATTATATATCCGGGAGGGCAGGTTGTCAATATTTTGTCCGCTTGCGGAAGGGAAAGTGATACTTGATACGCTTACAAGCGACTGAGCATCAGAATATATTCAGGCACACCTTTAAGGTGTGCCTTTTCGTTAATATCACCAATTAGAGGAAATTTTTTTGCGCTCTATGCTGAAATTTCGGTTTGTACATAATTTGTTCACCAAATATCAATATTTTGTGCTATAATTATATAATAATATTGGAGAGGTGTACCCCTCTGCGCCTCTCAGTTTATGGAGGACATGATTATGCTAAAAAAACACGAACACAAAAGAAAGTTCACCGCCGCTGCCCTCGCTGCGGCAATTGCAGCAGCTTCGCTCCCGGCAGCAGCGATATCCGCGCCCTCTGCGTCTGCGGCAGACCTCGACCTTGACAACTATGCAAGGCTCCTGCAATACTCACTCTACTTCTATGACGCAAACTACTGCGGCGCGGGTGCAGGCGAAAAGTCGCATTTCTCATGGCGTGATGACTGCCACAAGGATGATGTTGTACCCTACGGCTTCCACGATGCCGGCGACGGTATCATCTGCGGCCTGACCGAGGGATTTACGGCTTCGACCCTCGGCTGGATGTACTATGAGTACAAGGATGAATTCCAGAAGACCGGCACATACGCCCATTTACAGGACATTACGGACGAATTTGCTCGCTTTATGAAGGCAAGCACAACACTTGACGGCTCCGGAAATGTTACGAATTTCGTTTACGAGATAGGCGATGACGGCAAGGACCACGGCAAATGGCGCGCTCCGGAGCTCATGGATTCACGCTATGCCGACGAGACATATTCCACCTCCAGCGGCGCGAGTGACGTTGCCGCGCAGTATGCTGCCGCGCTTGCCCAGAATTACATCAACTTCGGCAATGAGGAGGACCTGAAATACGCAAGGGCTCTCTACGATTTTGCAGCGAAATACCGCACAATGACCTATGACCAGATGACCTATTCCGACAAGAGTGTCGAGGACGACATCGCGTGGGCGGCAGGCTGGCTGTATCTTGCGACCAAAGAACAGCCCTATCTTGATGCCAACAGCAAGGATACAAGCGGCACGAATGACTGGGTGAATGACTATTATTACGGAGGAGTATGGCTTGGTGCTGCACTGATTAACGCCGAAATTACGGGAAACTGGACGGCTCCGGTGAACTATATCAGCAGCGTTGTGAATGCTAACCAGAACCAGTTCTACATCATGAACAGCTGGGGCAGTGCGCGCCATAATACCCTCATGCAGACCTGCGCTCTTGTGGCTACAAAGTACAAGGAAAAGTCCGGGGCAGACTTCGGAGACTGGTGCAAGAAGCAGATGAACATGGTGCTCGGCGACAATAATGCCAACGTATGCCTTGTTGTGGGATATAACGACGTTTCCGCGACCTCGCCCCACCACCGTGCAGCTTCCGGGCTGTATGTGGACGATGGCTGGTCACAGTGGAACAGCTGGGACGGCAATTACGCAAGCGTACCCACGAGCCATGTGCTTTACGGCGCACTCTGCGGCGGACCTACGGGTCAGGATTTCTCCACATTCCGCAAGTATGACGCCAAGGACGCGACCTCAAACGAGGTAGCACTTGACTATCAGGTAGGACTTGTCGGAGCTGCCGTAGGACTTTACCATGAATTCGGGACAGGTCAGGTCGTTGCGGAGATAGGTGACGAGGTGACGGTATATCCCGAGGAAATAGCTGCTGCAAACGGCAGCGGACCCATTATTACCACCACAACAACCACAACGACTACAACAACGACAACGACTACAACTGTTTCAACGACTGATACCACCACAACACAGCCTGACGAAGACATTGTCTACGGCGATGCAAACGACGATAAACAGGTCAATATGGCTGATGCGGTACTTGTTATGCAGTCAGTGTCCAACCCTGACAAGTACGGAGCCGGCAAGCCCGACGGAATTACTGCCCGCGGTGAGAAGAATGCTGACGTTGACGGCGTCCCCGGTATTACCAACAAGGATGCGCTTGCGATACAGCAGTATAAGCTCGGACTTGTGGGTAAGCTTCCGCTGTAATTATAGATATATTGTAAACAATTTGATGCGAGGCTTGAATTCTCATACCGGATGCAGTATAATTAAAGCATGAATTATCGCAGCAAGGAGGAATTGGGATGAATATCAGGAAGGCGATAGCGGGACTGCTTGCGGCGCTGACCGGATTATCCGCGCTGACAGCCTGCGGCAATACCGCTGAGGGCAGCACGACTGCGGAGACCACAGAAAAGAGCCAGAGCGCGATCGTGAATGAGCTTGAAGATGAACCGGACACGAAGAACACTCAGCACGAAACTGCAACGAATGTCCGCAAGGTCACGACTACCACTACAAAAAAGACCACGACCACTACCACGACAACGACGACTGTTGCGACAACAGTAGCCGCCAAAGGAACTAAAGGTCCTACAATTGAAATTTGTGATATGCACGCGATAGGTGAATCGCATTTTTCAATTGAAGATGAAGGTATCAAGGATTCATACGGTAATACTTATTTATCCAACATTGCTTTTATGGACGCTTCGTATAATGCGTTTGTAAAGTATGATCTGGACGGCAGATTTGAAGGCTACAGCGCAAAGCTTGTTACCTCTGACAGAACAGGCAGCGGAGCAAAAATGAATGTGGCTTTTTTTGCTGACGGCAAAAAGATATATTCAATTACAGATATGACACGCCAGAAGGCGCCGCAGAATATAGATATTGACCTGAGAGGTGTCAAGCATCTTGAGATCAAGACCTCAAACAGCGGAGAATTTTCTTATGGATGGCTGTTCCTTGTAGAATCTGAATTTGAAAAAGCCGAAAAGCCTGCTGAATGTAAAGAAATCCACAGGCTGAATGAGCTTGTTGTGATTGATTCTTCAAATTATGATAATATAGCAGACCTGTCCAGGGATTCATACGGAGAGCTGCATAATGGCTGCCAGTTCCTTGATGCATCATATAGTGGATTTGTACTTTACAATCTGAACAAGCAGTACAGCAATTTGTCCGGCTATATTGCTGCATCTGAAAAAACCGGAAGCAATACCTCAATGAATATAGAGATATATGCAGATGATGAGCTTGTTTTTGAGTGTACCGGAATAAATCGTCAGAGCAGAATGATCCCTTTTGAATGTGATGTCAGCAATGCACAGACATTGAAGATAGTATCGTCTAATTTAGGTGAGTTTTCGTATGGACATATCTGGATAGTTGACGATGAATTGAAGTAAATCGCAAGCTCGGCTGCTGTAACTGGCAGCCGAGATTATAAGAAATAGCCTTTTTTCCAACCCGGATTACAGTGATATATCTGAGATCAGATCGTTCAATCTCGGCAAAGATGAATATCTCTATTTTTCGGCTGTTTTGAGCAGTAACGGTGTTGGCGTATACAATACCTATGCTTTAAAAACAGCCGGAAAGTACATCTTCGAGATAACTTTTTCATCTCCTGAAAACAACTTTGAAGATTACATCCAATATTTTGACTGCATAACAGAGGAATCCCTGTTTTAAAGCAGCTATAGTCTTTTTGCACATAATCTCGTGCAAAAGGACTGCTTTTTTCTACACCTGCAAAATGAAATGAAACGTGAGAACGCGAGAGAAAGAGAGAATATGCGAGAGAATCAAAGAGAAAGTGGATTATATATTAAAAAAAATCCGGATTTCCTCTTGACAATTCCACAAACATCGTGTATAATAAATCTTGCACTGTCGGGAATTCGTAAAAATCCCCCGACGAAAATAAATCTACGGAGGAATAAAATATGTCTACTACACTGGCAAAACCTGCTGAAGTAACACGCACATGGTACATCCTCGACG
>CAMOXW010000198.1 GCA_946629405.1 uncultured Ruminococcus sp. | reverse complement strand
ATTGTCGTTGATGCTCTTGAGGCCGTCCATGTCGATGAAGGAGATAAGCAGTGGTCTGCCCTCGCTTGCACACTTCCTGAACATCGAATCTGCATTGCGAATAAATCCGTTCCTGTTATAAATACCGCAGAGCGGATCAATAACATACAGCTTGTCAAGCTCCTCTATAACGCTGTTGAGGTGGATGAGCTTGCGGATATTCTCAATGGAGTTGCTGATATTCATCATCATAGAATGACATACAAGGCTCTTTATCGGGAAATCTCCGTTCGAGAGTATATAGTATCCGAGACAGCGTTCACGGAAATGCAACGGAAGGAAATAGCTGACATTCCCTCCTGTTGTGAACGGCTTTGGATATATATCACTGCTCTCGAAGGAACCCACCGAGCTGATATTGCCGTTATCCCATATTATAGGTGCACTCATTTTCTTTGTATAGCCGTGTACCTGATAATCCGTGCCATTTTCATGATTCCAGCTGTCCTTGTATGCGACTTCCCACTCGGAACAGAGACATATGCTGCACTGCTTGCATCCGGTTCTTGACATGAATTTGCCAATAATATCAATGTTTTCAGCAGCACTTTCCGTCTCGGCAAGCTTCGAGGTCATTTTATTGAGCAGTGAGATATCGCTCCGGCATTTCTCGATGAGCTGGAATGAGCTTTTCTTATATTCTGCGATATCTCCTGTATTTTCAGCCGTATGTGAACAGCCGCAGCTCTCAGAAAAGACCGGTGCGGATCTGAGTACGATATTTTTATCACAGAACTCTCCGTCAATGAGCTTTACTATAAGCTCACACGCCTTGTAGCCTGCTTCCCTGAGCGGGCGCGAAACTGTTGTCAGTGCAGGCGAGTAATTCCTTGCATTATATGTATTGTCAAATCCGGTAACGATAATATCCCCCGGAATGTTATAGCCGTATTTTTCAAGTGTGGTTATAGCGGCAAGCGCCATAACATCGTTTGCACAGATTATCGCATCAGGAAGCGGCAGCTTTGATGCAATAAAGGTCTCAACTGCGTTGACACCGTCTATTGCCCTGAATTCGCCGAAAAATACACGTCTTTCATCGACCTTTCTTCCATTCTCCTTCATGACGCTGAGAAAAGCCTTGTAGCGGTCAGCCGCCTCAGGATTCGCAAGAGGTCCGGAGATATAATTCACGCTCTTTGCTTTGTGACTGCACAGAACATGGCGTACCATCTCCTCCATAGCCTCTGTATTGTCGATACTGATATTGTAGAATTCGGGATAATCGTCACAGTCAAGGACAGCAGCCGGTATCCCCGAAGCTTTGACCTTCATGATTATTCTTTCTCTCTCTACAGGGTCGCTTATGGTATTGGTCAGAAGCAATGCTCCGTCAAATTTACTGTAGTTAATAAGCTCATAGATATTATATTCGCCAATATCAAAAAGACTGTTCGTCATAACGCCGCCGAATGCAGAGAAGCATGAGACATTGACGTTGTTCTGTTTAGCACATTCGATTATACCTTCAAGAACTTCATTCTGATACTCCTCGTCTATACCTGCGACAATGACTGCAATATCTTTTATTTTTTCCTGCGACATTATGCTCACACCCATCCTGCATCAGTAATATAATAAAGCCGCAATGCTGAACTCAGATCGCGGCTACTCTAACAGCAACAATCCTACATTAGCTATTATAACATATCTATTTGTTAATATCAACTAAATTTCGTGATTTCAGATATATTTAAATATATTAATTTTTATTTCCCAGTCTCTGTTATATTTTCTGCAATTTCCCTGAACACCGGTGCAGCTGCCTGATTTCCATAGCCGCCGTCCTCATAAAGCACTGTCAGCGCATATTCAGGCTTACTTACCGGAAAAAAACCTGTTATCCACGCATGACACAGCTCCTCACCGCTGCTGTCAAATCTGCCTGTCTGAGCTGTCGAGGTCTTCGCTGCAAGCTCAACCTTCTCCGAACGTGCATTTGAATCCTCGTTGCTGCGGACAGCCGCTATCATCATCTGCCGGAGAAGCTCTGCTGTCCGCGGCTCCATTACTCTTTCTGTCAGTAAAGTCTTTTCACGGCTGACATCTTCTCCATTGGCTGTCAGTCCCTTTATGAGCCTAAGGTGTGGCATCGTTCCTCCGCCGGCTATAGCACAGGTCAGACGGTTTATCTGGAGCGGCGTCGCTGTAAGCTTCCCCTGTCCGAATGAAAAATTCGCAAGCTCAGCAGGTACGCTGAGTTCCCTGCTTGTCGGAAGAACTCCCGCTGAACCTACTAAACCTGAACACAGATAATTCTCGCTGCCAAAGCCAAGAGTGTGTGCTTTTGCCCTGAATCCTGCCATATCGAGCTCGCTGCTCAGGCTTATAAAAAACGTGTTGCAGGAATTCGTCATCGCTCTCGTCATGCTCTGCAAGCCGTGACCGTCAAGGCGGTGACAGTTGAAATTCTGTCCGCTGACATTGATGCTCCCCTTGCAGTCGTAACGGTAATCCCACCTGCCCTCCTCTATCGCTTCGCAGGCTGTCACAAGCTTGAAGATCGAGCCGACTCCGTAGGAATACAGACATCTGTCGATAAGCGGACTGTCAGGGCTGAGAAGCGCTTCCTCTATCCGGTCAGACCTGTATGACGGAAAGCTCGCCATTGCAAGGATATCACCAGTCTTAACGTCAGAGACTACTATCGCACCCTTTTTAATACTGCTTCCGCAGCTTTCACAGACTGACTGGATATCCTTGTCGATCGTCGCTACAACACCGGCCTTTGAAGCGCTGCTGCGGACAACAGTCTTGCCGTCGCCGATTATCACCCTTCCGAAGCCATCTACAGAGTATTCCACGCTGTTCTCACCGTTTTCACCGCGAAGTACGCTGTCATATGCGTATTCGATCCCGGACACTCCGCTCCCATCCGAAAGATAACCAAGAACGTGCTGTGCAGTCTCTTTGCCGGTATAGCGCTCCGGCACCTCAAAAACCGTCAGCGCATCCGACTCAGGAGTATCAGCTTT
>CAMOXW010000197.1 GCA_946629405.1 uncultured Ruminococcus sp. | reverse complement strand
GTAAGTCACTCCTTGTAACGGTAAATTTTTTTGACATTGCATGGGCAACAACCCGATGGTTGGTGCTACTGTTGCTTGTGCAGTTGCTGTTGAAGAGGCTATGAAGTAATAGCTTTTTGGCTATAAATCGCATAAAAATGAAATCCTGACAGGTTTTATGACTTGTCAGGATTTGCTGTTTTTGAGAATATAACATATATTGTTACCTTGAATCCTGAGCGGCGTTGTTTATAATGCAGGAAAATCGGGCCGCCGGTATAAAGTCAATAATTATCAAAGGGCTTCGGTTGACAATATCCTGTGAATGTGTTAAAATTAAATGATATTGTTTCGAGGAGGACGACATGATACTGCTCACAGCTCAGAATATTTCAAAGACATATATGGAACGCAAGGTGCTCGACGATGTTTCCTTTTTTCTTAACGAGGGAGACAAGGTCGGCATGATCGGTGTGAACGGCACCGGTAAATCCACTCTGCTCAGGATACTCGCCGGCGCCGACGAGCCGGACAGAGGTGAGATCATCCGCACAAACGGCATAAGACTTTCTTACCTCCCGCAGATACCGGAATTCGGCGACAGCGGCAGCGTTCTCGAGCAAGTGCTGCTTCATCTTCCGGCTGATCTCCGCGAGGCTAAGGAATATGAGGCAAGGTCGATACTTGAAAGGCTCGGTATCTCCGACCAGCAGCGCGATATAAGCACGCTTTCAGGCGGCGAGAAGCGGCGCGCAGGTATTGCCGCAGCTCTTGTACAGCCGAGCGACGTCCTCCTTCTTGACGAGCCTACCAATCATATCGACAACGAGACCGCTCAGCTTCTCGAAGACCTCCTGATGAAGTACCGCGGTGCGATAGTAATGGTCACTCACGACCGGTATTTCCTGAACAAAATTTGCAGCCGTATCGTAGAGATAGACCGCGGAAAGCTCTATAGCTGCGAGGGGAACTACAGCGATTATCTTGTTTATAAGGCACAGCGCGAGGCTGATGCCGAGGCTGCTGAACGTAAGAACCGCACACTCTACCGGCGCGAGCTTGAATGGATAAGCCGCGGTGCGAGGGCAAGAGGCACAAAGTCGAAGGACAGGATCGAACGCTTTGAGGCGCTGAAAAGCCGCGATATCCCGGTTTCTGCGGAAAAGGTCCAGCTTCAGTCGGTTGCTTCAAGGCTTGGCAGGAAAACTATCGAGATCGAAAATATCAGCAAATCAGTCGGGGGAAAAACTCTCATCACCGATTTTTCGTATATTGTCTCCCGTGACGCAAGGATAGGAATTGTCGGGAGGAACGGTGAGGGCAAGAGTACCTTCCTGAAAATGCTCATCGGCGAGGTCGCTCCCGACAGCGGGAGCATCACGCTCGGCGATACCGTGAATATCGGCTATTTTTCGCAGGAATGTGAGTCTATGGATCCTTCCGTGAGAGTGATAGAGTACATAAGGGAGACTGCCGATATAGTCCGAACACCTGACGGAACTGTGACTGCTTCCCAGATGCTTGAACGCTTTCTTTTCAATTCGGAGCTCCAGTGGAACCGTATCGAGAAGCTCTCGGGCGGTGAGCGGAAAAGGCTGTATCTCCTGAAAATACTCATGACAGCGCCGAATATTCTTCTTCTTGACGAGCCGACCAACGACCTTGACATTGCCACACTCACGATCCTCGAGGACTATTTGCAGAATTTCAGCGGGGCAGTGATCGCAGTTTCTCATGACAGGTATTTCCTCGACAAGACAGTCAGTGAGATATTTGAATTCAGGAATGGGGTATGCACGCGCTTCAACGGCAATTATTCAGACTATGCCGCAAGATCAGCGGAGCTGCGTGCGCTTGAAGGACCGGAGCTTCCGAAGCCGGTTCAGAAGAAAGAGCGGGTCTACACCGGAAAGACCCGTCTGAAGTTTTCCTTCAAGGAGCAGCGCGAGTATGAAACAATAGACAGCGTTATCGCGGAGCTTGAACAGCAGATAGCGGATACCGGGAAGGAGATAGCTGCCAATTCCTCTGACTATATAATGCTGCAGGAGCTTACTGAAAGAAAGGCAGAGCTTGAAAATGAGCTTGAAGAAAAAATGGACCGCTGGGTCTATCTCAACGATCTTGCCGAGAGGATAGAGCGCGGCGAAACGGTATAAAACAGCGAAACAGAGCCATAAAGAAGCAATCGCTCCTTTATGGCTCTGCTGTTATTGTCTGTTATTCTTTAATATCTCATCCCAGTAGACATAGCCGAATTCCTGCTTTGACCAGTCTGCGAGGAAGTCTATCTTTGCCTTTATGTGAGGATATTTAATGAGCTCCTTATAATTTCCCAACTGAACGAATTCAGAGGTCTCAGTATCATACCATTCATAGAAAATTGATTCGATCATTGTAGCTCTGTCCTCGACCGGATTGACCGTTCCGTACTGCGCTGCGAAATAAGCCGTATCATAGACGCCTTCCGGAGCCTCCGTAATGACATATTCGCTAATATCGGCGCTGTTGGCATATGCGTCAAAATCGTTCATATATTGAAAGCCCGCAGGATTCAGCGCATCCCAGCTATCATATGAAAGAGGGAAGGACTTGTTCACCAGTGATTCGACATTGTGCCATATCTCGTGGTGCAAGCCGGTCATTTCACCGGACATATTGTAATACTGCATAGCAATATTGTACCATGCACCGTAAGTGTAAGCTATGCCGCCGGATGTGAAGCTCTCATAATAGTCGGTCGAAAGCTCACCAACGATAGAGATACGCAATCCGCCCTCGCCGTACTGGTTTTTGAAGCGCTCGAAAAAGCCGTCCGGATACATACTTAGTATCTTTCTGATATAATCGAGGGTCTCCTTGATGTAAAGATCGTCAGAAAACTCCAATTCCGGGTCAATAAACATCGTATCCTCTATCGAAGTAAAGGTATATTCAGTATCGTCAACAGCGTCGAGCACCTCATTTCCGAGGAGTATACGCACGCCGAATTCCTTCTCGATATCGTCAGCTATATCGCGGTAGGCTTTGAGCTTCTCCCCGCACTGAGCGGGCGTATAGACCTTATTTTCGACGGCAGTGAGCTGTATATCGAAGTTCAGCAGCTCAGGGTCAGCCGTAATGAGCCTTACGTGGGAACTGCCGTTCTGATCCGGCTCACTGGTGCATATGAACCAGCGTCTGAGCTCACTGATATAGCAAGGTACTGAGGTATCGTTATACGACTGCGTATAGCCGAGGTCAGCAGCTTTTCCGGTCGCCGGATCAAGGAAAAGGTATCCGATATCAGATGCTCCGCTGCTGTACTTTACGAGAATATACTGAGAATCCGGGGCGGCGCGGCAGTCTGCGATGGTTTTGCCTTCAAAGGAATATCTGCTGACCTCGCCGCCGCTTATCGGAACTGAGATGAACTCCGGACAGCTGGTCTCAGAGTTGAAATTCCACGAGCTGTAGCGTCCCTTTGACACAAGACCGTTGTAGGCATTGCAGTCTATTTTTACGATCCGTTCCTTAGTGCTTATCGAATAGAGCGAGGAATTATACGGTGTATGATCGTCTGCGGCAGGCTCATCTATGATAAGCTCGCCCTGGGGAGTGATATCGTTTACCGTACCTATCCGGACGGTGCTGAACAATTCCTGAACAGAGCCGTCGCTCAGGTATTTTTTGATAAGGGTGTTCCCTTCGGCGAAGTAGAGGCAGTCATCCGCGGGCGAAAATTTTGCAGTCCCGGAACCCATATCAGGCTGAGCCGCGACCTTGTCTCCCATGAGGTCGAAGAAAGTGAATTCGTTTGTATAATAATTCTGAACGATATATTTTCCGTTTTCAAAGATCCCGAGCAGTCTTTCACCGCCGCTGTGAAGGTCGAATGATCTTACGATGCTGTCGGAGAGCGGGTCGATGACAGAGATCTTTGCCGGCGCATCCGCAACGTAGGCATTGCTGTAGTCAACGGTCTGGGCAACGAGCTTTCCGCCTGATATCATGAAGAAATCGACGACAACGCCGTTGAGGTCAAGGCAATCCATATACTCATACGGCGAGCTAAGAGGCTGCATCTGCGGATGAGTAGTCGTGGTAGTAGTTGTGGTGGGAGGCAGGGTAGTGGAGGTTACAGTTTCAGTTTCAGCGGCAGACGAGCTTTCGGAGGTCGGCACGGTCTTTCCCGAGTAAGAATTTTTGCTGCATGAAACGCAGCTCAGAAGCATTGAGCTGCATAACAGGATCGAGAGTATTTTTTTCACGGCAGTCACCTCACTGAGCTTTTTTTGTTATCACGGCAACAGCACAGGGCATTTTACCGCTGACAACAGAGAATTCCGCATCCCCATGACCGATACTGCGGAAGAAGTCCTTGTAGGAGGCAAGGTCGAACTCCCGCTTGAAGTCAACTCCGAGCTTTTCAAGGAGGAGCACAGCTTTTCTCTGCTGAGTTCCTTCGTTGTTTATATAGGTCGGGATAATTATTTTACCGCCTGGCCTGCAAACTCTTACGAGCTCTCTGACAGCTCCCTCAGGGTCGTCAAGGAGGTGGATGACGTTCCCGGCAATGACCTTGTCAAAGCGTCCGTCACGGCAGTTGAGGTGCATGATATCGGCTTTCCTGAATTTAACATTACCGAGCTTGTGGCATTTTTTATAAGCCTGCCTGAGCATTCCCTCAGACATATCCGCAGCAACGAGCAGCCTGCAATTTCCGGCGATATACCGGCTTATGGCACCTGTACCGCAGGCACATTCAAGAACGGTATCGTTTTTATTAATTTCCTCGGCTACTCGTCTGCCGGTGTTATTATAAACCTTGCTGTTATAGACTGTTTCAAAAAAATCATACAGCGGCGAGACCTTGTCCCAGAACATGATTTGCCTCCTGTCTTACCACCTGGGGACGCTGGTCAGGTCGATATAGGCATTGTCCCAGTCATGTCCGTCAGCAGTATATCTGTCAAGATAATAAATATTCACAATGTCACTTGTATTGTCGTCCTCTTCATAAAGAGTGACAACGATATTGTCCTCGTCACCGACGCAGACTTCCGTATAGCCGCAGCCTCTCCCGTCGGAGGAATTGAAGTAATTCCGGGACATTTCGCCGAGCTCCTCGTTTGTATAGAAGCTGAGCTCGCTCAGTTTCATGTTACTGTACCAGCTCCACTCCTCGGTGACCTCGTTGACAGCGCTTATCGTGAAAAGATCGGCGTTGAGGAAGTTTACATCATAGACAGTCGAATCCCCGTTTGAAAAGTTCATCGAAAGCTTCGTACCCTCGAGGGTATATGTAAGGTCGAGTGAGCTGCCGTTATCCTGCCGGACGCATATACCTGTACCGTCGTCGTGCATCTCATAATAGCGCTGACCGCGCACCCCGCCCATATCCGTATATGTGGAGAGCCAGAGCCCTGCGGAAATGCTGTCAGGGTCCTCATAATTGCCGTTTTCGCTCTGCCCCTTTTCTTCAGTGGTCGGAGCCGCGGTAGTTGTTTCGGTCTTGGCGGTAGTTTTTTTCGTAGTTGTTTCTGAGGAAGCTTCTGTTGAAGCGGAAGTGCGTTCAGCCTGTTCAGTCGGAGCTGAAG
>CAMOXW010000196.1 GCA_946629405.1 uncultured Ruminococcus sp. | reverse complement strand
GGTTATTGAGGACACATTTATTATAACAAAGAATGTATGTTTTGTCAATAGATGTGGCACGAAATGCACATATGTGGCACGAAATGCAACCTCACTGATTCCTTATCTTCATATTACGGTCTATCTCACGTTTTGCGTCACGCTTTGCAGCGTCGTCGCGCTTGTCGTAGAGCTTTTTGCCCTTGCACAGTCCGAGCTGCACCTTGACCTTTGAGTCCTTGAAATAGAGGCTCAGCGGGATAAGTGACAATCCCTCCTGTTTGAGTGTTCCGTAGAGCTTGTTTATCTCGCGCTTGTGCATGAGCAGCTTTCTTATCCTGAGAGGGTCGCGGTTGAAGATATTCCCCTTCTCATAGGGTGAGATGTGCATCCCCCGCACGAAAAGCTCGCCCTTGTCTATCGAACACCAGCTATCCTTGAGGTTCACTGTGCCCTGACGAATGGACTTCACCTCCGTTCCGACCAGTTCAATGCCGGCTTCATAGGTCTCGAGGACGAAATAATCATGCCTTGCCTTTCTGTTTTCAGCAATGGTCTTGGTTCCCTTTGATCTCATATTATCATCTCCTTCAGTGTAATTTAATGTTTAACGATAAAAAATTATCGTGCAAATTGCATATACAAGCATATCACGCCATATACAATTATTGTATCACGTTACAAATTTATCGTTTTTCGATAAAAAATCATTGACAAACGCTAATCAGTGTGGTATCATAAGCTCATGAAAGGAAAGCGCAAAGCTTTCAGAATGGAGGTTTATTATGGAAAAATCAACTAACAAAAACATCAGGAACATCAACCGCATCGGCAAGATCATGAAGATCATCATGAGGATAATGCAGGTATTCTTTGTGCTTGGATTCATCGCTATCGCTGCCGTCATAGTTTTCGTAATGGCTGCCCCGCTCGAGGATATCCGAGTAAGGCCGTCTTTCCACGTCGATGTTGACTACAATACCAAGGACTTCGACAGCTCAAATTCTGACCTGAAGCTCAATAACAAGAAGTTCAGCACGGATATCGCGAACTTCGCATTCGATATCTACACCAAGACCCACAAGATCAGCAATACCACAAGCACTCTCACCATTGACGGCGATTCCGAGGAGATCACCGGCAAGGAGATACGCTCCCTCGTCATTAAAAAGCTCATTATCTCAGAGCTTTTCATCGCGGCAGCTTTCGTTGCACTAATGTTCGGCATAAAGCTCGCTAAGGCGTTTCAGACTTGCAGCACTCCGTTCAGTGACGAGATTATCACTAAGCTCACAAGCTTCGGCAAGTCCCTCATACCGCTCGGCATTGTCTCGCTCTTTACTGATGGCTTGGGAACAGGTATCCTGATCCCGCTTCTCCTTCTGTTCATGTTCATCAGCCTCTTTAAGTACGGTGCAGAGCTTCAGAATGAAGCTGATGAAACTGTGTGAGGTGATCTTATGGCAATAATCCTAAGGCTCGACCGCGTCATGGCTGACCGGAAAATGAGCCTCAACGAACTCAGCGAACAAGTCGGGGTAAGTAATGTCAACCTCTCAAAGCTCAAAACCGGCAAGGTCAGCGCGATACGCTTCTCGACCCTCGACGCGATCTGCCGTGTACTCCAGTGTCAGCCCGGAGATATCCTTGAATACTCCCCCGATGATGTAAATTCCTGACACACACCCATATACGATAGCTTCGCCTTCTGTGACATTATACACCATGCCAGCAGAATTGTCAAGGCGAAGCTTTCGCTATTTCCCGTCGTTTTTATCGGCACAAAGCCCGAAACAACGAGCACTTGTCAGCGTCTTTGCAGCAGGCAATATGCCGTCGTTTCCTGCACTGACCACTAATTTTTCAAAAAACACTTGATTTTCCACCCCTATAAGTGGTATAATAAAAAATGAGTAATAATGAGCGGAGGGATATAATGAAATATAAGGGCGAAAAATGTACCGCCTGCGGCGAGGCCTTTACCGCCGATGACGACATCGTTGTCTGCCCGGAGTGCGGCTCACCTCACCACAGAGACTGCTACATGAAGCTCGGCAGATGCGCTAATATCGCTCTCCACGCAAGCGGTGACAAATGGCGTCCCAGCGGCGTGATAAGCTTCCCGGACAAGCCCGCGCCTGCCGAGGATGATAACATCATCTGCCCGGAGTGTCAGGCTCTTAACCCCAAAGATGCCGAAAAATGTGAAAAATGCGGCGCTGACCTCGGAAACGGTGAACAGCCCGACCCGTTCGCCGAATACATCGACAGCGAATTCGAGAACGTCAAGCCGTACCTCGGCTTCGACCCCGAGGAAAATATGGGCGGTGCTACCCTCAGGGAGGTCTCCCAGTTCGTCTGCGCGAACACTATCTACTATATCCCGATATTCAAGCATATGAAGGACTTCGGCTCAAAGCTTTCCTTCAACCTCTCCTGCCTGTTATTCCCATATTTTTATTTTGCAAACCGTAAAATGTGGGGCTGGGCTGTCATTTCCGCGATCATCAAGATCCTGCTCGGTATGCCGGAGCTTTTCCTGACCGTAGATAAGCAGATCCCAACTAACAGTACCACCGAAAAGTTCCTCTCCGCTATCTATGACCACCAGTCCCGCCTCGAAACTCTCGATTCTTACTTCACGGTCATCAACTGGGGCGTTAGCATCGCCTTCTGCCTCCTCGGAAACTGGCTGTACTACCGGTACACCATGAAGTCGCTCAGACGCATAAAATCGCAGTCCTCCACTCCTCCCGCCGCTGAAAAGCTCATGGCGGCAGGCGGCGTCAAGCCCGTAAACATAATCTATATCACCCTCATAATGGGCGCGATAGGTCTTGCTTTTGTTTATGCCGGCGCAAAGCTGCTCTATTCATAATGAATCACGGCTGTCCTTGATGGACAGCCGTTTTTTGCTGTATATGCCGATCGGCAGCTTTACTTTATCTTCCAGATGTTGGCAGCATAGTCCGCAATTGTGCGGTCGGAGCTGAACTTTCCGGCATTGCACATATTCAGCCACTGCTTTCTCGCAAATGCAAGTCGGTCCGCTGAATAGTCACCGCAGCAGCGAAGCTTTGTGGCAACATAGTCCTCGATATCGCCGAGCAGATAGTAATTGTCCGGCTTGTGCCAGCTCGCACCGTCAAGCAGAGACATATAAAGCTCACGGAAATCTCCGCTGCCGCCATCGGAAACTGTGCCGTCAATGAGCGACGATACTACCTTCTTTATACGCTTATTTTCAGCAAATACCCTGCGGCTGTCGTACCCGGGAACGATCTTTTCAAGCTCCTCGACCTTCGCGCCGAAGATGTAGTTGTTCTCCTCGCCTGCCTCCCGGACTATCTCGATATTCGCTCCGTCAAAAGTTCCGAGAGTTACCGCACCGTTGAGCATGAGCTTCATATTTCCGGTGCCGCTCGCCTCTGTTCCGGCGGTGGATATCTGCTCGGAAACATCAGCCGCAGCAACAAGTTTCTCCGCGTAGGAAACGTTGTAATTCTGCACGAATACAACTTTCAGCAGATCCCTCGTGTCGGGGTCAGAGGAAACAATCCGCCCTATCTCGTTGATGTACTTGATTATAGCCTTAGCACGGCGGTAGCCCGGTGCCGATTTCGCCCCGAAAATGAAAGTCGTCGGCGTAACCCCGGTAATTGTTCCGTCCTTGATGCCGTAGTATATCCACAGTATCGAGAAAGCGTTGAGGAGCTGGCGCTTGTACTCATGCAGACGCTTTATCTGGATATCGAATACTGAATTCGGGTCGATATCCACTCCCTCGCGCTCCCGGATGAAGTCCGCAAGCTGCTCCTTCTTACTCTGCTTGATACTGATGAAGCGGCGGAGCACTGTCTCGTCGTCGGCATACTTCTCAAGCTCCCTGAGCCTGTCAAGTTCTGTCATCCAGCCGCTGCTGCCGAGTAGCCCGGTGATAAGCTCCGAAAGCTCCATATTGCACAGCGCGAGCCAGCGGCGCTGAGTTATGCCGTTTGTCTCATTGAGGAAGCGCTCAGGGCAAATGCTGAACCAGTCCGCGAGTACGGTGTCCTTGAGTATCTGCGTGTGTATCTCGGCAACACCGTTTATATGGCTGGAGGCATAGCAAGCCATGTCCGCCATATGGATCAGCTCGCCCTTGATTATCTTCACGCGGTCTATCCTGCTGCGCTGTTCTCCACGGGCGTACAGTTCGGCTATGAGCTCCTCGTTTATCTGGATTATTATCTCATATATGCGCGGAAGCACCTCCTGAACAAGTCCTGTCCACCACTTTTCAAGAGCTTCCTGCATAACGGTATGATTTGTATAGTTGAAGACTTTTTTTGCGGTCTCAAGCGCTTTTTCAAAGGTCCAGCCCTCGTTGTCAACAAGCTGACGGATGAGCTCAGGGACAGATATTACGGGGTGAGTATCGTTGAGCTGAACAGAAATATAGTCAGCAAGGTTATCAAGAGTCCCGAAGCGTGCCTTGTGTTTCTTAATTATGTCCGTCAATGACGCACAGCTAAAGAAATACTGCTGCTTCAGACGCAGCTTCTTGCCCTCGTTTGTATCGTCATTGGGATAGAGCACGCGCGAAATGTCCTCAGCGTATATCTTCTCCTTTGACGCCTCGAGGTAGTCCTGCTTGTTGAACGTGTCAAAGTCAAACTCCTTCACCGGCTCAGCCTGCCAAAGACGCAGTGTGCCGACATTCTGCGTACCATAGGCAAATATCGGCATATCATACGGCACTGCCTTTACGGTCTGACCGCTGTAGTTTATCAGCACGGTGTCCTCCTCGCAGCGCACTGACCACGGGTCGCCGTACTTCGTCCAGTCGTCGATGTCCTCCTTCTGGAAGCCGTCAACTATCGACTGTTTGAAAAGTCCGTACTTGTAGCGTATTCCGTAGCCGTCAAGAGGCAGTCCGAGGGTCGCCGCGCTTTCAAGGAAACACGCTGCAAGACGTCCGAGGCCGCCGTTTCCGAGGGCTGCATCCTCTATTTCTTCAAGGTCAGCAAGGTTCAGTCCAAGCTCTGAGAATACGCTCTCAACGTCCTTGTAAATGCCTAAAACAAGCAGATTATTGAACACCGCGCGCCCTACAAGGAACTCCATCGACAGATAGGCTGCACGGCGCTTCGACAGGTGCTCCTGACGCGCATCGCTCCAGCGGCCGGCAAACATCTCCATGACCGTATCACCGAGGGCTGCGTGGAGCTGCTGCGGGGTCGCGGACTTTACGTCCTTCGGCAGCCTGCCTGTGAATTTCTCCATAAATACATTTCTATCCATTTTTTCAAACTCCATTCTCAACTCGTTTTATCTGTTGTACAGCTTGTTCAGCCGGCGTATCTTCTTGGCAAGCTCGGGGGTGAAGTCCTCCTGCTTTGTGCGGAACTGCCAGTTTATACCGAGGGTAGAGGGCGTGTTCATCCTGCCCTCCTTAGGACTGTCGAGGAAGTCCTGTATCTGCGCCGCTGCGACCATTGCCACGCTTCCCCATGCCGCACGGATGACTGCCATTGGTATCTGGCTCTTTTTGCTGACGCCAAGATATTTTTTGGCGAATTTCAGGGACTTTCTGTCAAGCGTTCCCACCCAGCCGTTGAGCGTTTCATTGTCATGAGTGCCGGTGTAGGCGAAGCAGTTGGTCGTCGTGAAATTGTGCGGGAGATACTCGTTCTTGCCGTCCGAGAAGCCGAATTGCAGCACCTTCATCCCCGGATAACCGCACTTGTGCAGAAGCTTATGCACCTCCGGCGTGAGGAATCCGAGATCCTCAGCGATGATGCTGAGCCTGCCAAGCTTCTCCTCAGCCTGCCTGAAAAGCTCATAGTCCGGCCCCTTTTTCCACTCGCCGACGGTCGCATCCTCATTTCCGTAGGGTATCGTATAGTAGCTCTCAAAGCCGCGGAAATGGTCTATGCGGACGATGTCGTAAAGCTCAGAGGCAGTTTTTATGCGGCCTATCCACCATTTGTAGCCGGTCTTTTTGTGATACTCCCAGTCATAGAGTGGATTGCCCCAGAGCTGTCCTGTCGGTGAGAAATCATCCGGCGGGCAGCCTGCCACACATACCGGACGGCGCTTCCTGTCAAACCAGAAAAGCTTGTGGTCAGCCCATGCCTCAACACTGTCAAGAGCGCAGTATATCGGGATATCGCCGATTATCTCGATATCATTGGCGTTTGCGTACTTCTTCAGCTCCTTCCACTGACGGCTGAACTGGAACTGGAGGAATTTGTAGAAGGAGATGTCCTTTTTCAGCAGTTTTTTTGCCTCAGCGACTGCCTTAGGCTTGTGCATGGATATCTCGCCTTCCCACTCATACCACGCCTTGCCGCCGTTCTTCGCCTTCAGTGCCATAAAGAGTGCGTATTCGTCGAGCCAGTGCTTGTTATTGTCGCAGAATTCCTTATATGCCGGAAATTTCGCCTGCTTGAAGCGCGAATGTGCCAGCCTCAGCACCTCAAAGCAATTCTGGTATATGAGGCTGTAGTCAACCTTGTCAGGCTCAGTCTCCCATGTGTATGAGGCAAATTCATGATGCTCAAGCAGTCCGTCCGATTCCAGTATCTCAAAGTCGATGAAGTAGGGATTTCCGGCGTTGACCGAAAACGACTGGTAAGGCGAATCTCCGTAGCTCGTCGGGGAAAGCGGAAGTATCTGCCAGCACTTCACCCCGGCGCTTTTCAGAAAATCAACAAATTCAAAGGCGTGTCTGCCCATTTTGCCTATGCCGTACTCCGACGGAAGGCTTGAAATATGCATAAGTATACAGCTTTTTCGCATTGGTAAAACTCCTTGAATAATATAGTCATCCGGTGACAAAATAGTCTCAGAACGGAGGTTCAGGATATGAAAGCATCGCAGTATTTATTCTCGTTCCTTATGGGATTTTTTCTCTACAGCCTTGTCGAGATCGTCGGGCGAGGCTACACTCACTGGACTATGGCTCTGACCGGGGGACTTATACTTGCCCTTCTTTACGTCATAAACAGCCGCGAGAGCTCCACGCTTTTCCGGAGCTGCTTTGCAGGTTCGATTATGATAACCGCGGTCGAGCTTGCTGTCGGCATCTTCGACAATATTATAATGCACTGGGATGTCTGGGATTATTCGGATATTCCGTTGAATTTTCTCGGTCAGATATGTCTGCCGTTCACCGGATTCTGGTTCGTCCTGTGCATCCCCGCAAGGTTCATCTGCAAAAGAATAAGCGAAGCGTTCAACAGATAAAGCGCCCCCATTCTGACCTCTTACATCTGACTTCTAAAAAACAGGCTGTTCCGAATTGCTCAGAACAGCCCTTGGATCAATAATTCTTGTTGGAATCTGCGTTGAAGAAATTGTTGCTGCTTTCTGTATAGTAGTCGTTCGGTTCAAGCGACATGAAGTCCTCGTCCTCGATATCAGGAAGTCTTGCTCCGCAGCGTCCGCAGAACTGGAAACGCTCGTTTACCTCAGCGTCGCACTTCGGGCATATCTTGTAGCCCCTGATACCGTTGAGCTCATATCTCATTTTCTTGATCCTTCTGCGGCGCTGGTCAATATCATCGCAGAGAGCCTTGAGCTCAGAGGCGTCGCCGTCGGGATTCTTGTAGAACTTCTTGCCGATATCAGTGAAGATCTCAACTATACGCTCCTCCTCATAGAGGATCTTTCTTTTGAGGTTGCTCGCCTCTGAAATATTTTTAGCCTTATCGGAAGCGCCCTTGCTGACACTGCCGAGTGCGTCGAGAATACCCATTATACATCACTCCTGTTGGAAAATTATCTCGTTAAAGACTGTAATTATATTATACCGCACCGGGCATAATTTTGTCAAGCGTTTTCAAAATAAATTTATCTTGAAGCCGCCGTTTTGTGCATATCTTACATTTCTGCAATATCATTTTCGGTAAGCTGAATAATACCGTTGCGGTTGAGCACCTCGGAGGCATGAGCGTTGTCGTCCACGCGGATGACAAAGGAAACTGACCTGTCAGACTTGCCGAGGAAGGCGTACATATACTCAACATTCACGTTGTCGCTGCCAAGTGCGTCGAGCACGCGGCTGAGCTGACCAGGCGTGTCAGGTATCGAGATAGCAACGATCTCTGTCACCGTTACCGCGTATGAGGCTGCCCTGAGTATCTCAACAGCCTTGTCCGTGTCGTTGGCAATGAGCCTGATTATGCCGAAATCTGCGGTGTCCGCGAGCATGAGCGCCCTGAGGTTCACCCCGCTCTCCTTGATTATACGCATAACGCCCGCTGACTGATTGGGCTTGTTGTCTACGAATACTGAGATCTGTTTTACATTTGACATAGCTATTCCTCCTTGGGTTTATTAATATTTTAGAAGTACAGGGTATGTCACTTCACCTTTTTCTGTAATATAGAGCAGTAATACATTAGCGTCGGACATCCATTTTTCTTTGAACTGACTTTCGTTGTTCTTTGAGTTTTCATCAATACCCATTACGACAAGACCGGGGTAGTTCTTACTCTCGGCGTAATATCCATTGTTGATAAGCGTTCCTGCGGAGGACTTCCACTCCCATTTTCCGCTGCTGAACGTTATCTCGGTGGAGGTATCATTGCTTTCCTCCGGAAGACCGTAGGCTTTATTTATGTTGGAGATATAATGGTTGAGAATATTGTTCTTCTCCTCCTGAGTTTCCTTTTTATTGTAGCCGGAGATCGGGTCTTCCTTCTGAACCTTTATCTGATCGTAGCTTATCGAGAAATCGCTTCCCGGAGTGTACGAGCCGTTCAGAGCTGTTCCGTATGTTTTGTGATAGAGAACATCGCCGGAGGCATAGAGCTCTGTCGGAGGGAGATTGTTGCCGGCATTGGCATAGAGATAAGGCGTATAATCAAACGGGATAAGTTTGTCGAAAGCGCATATCCTCGGAATGATTCGTGTGTAGTAAAGTCCCTCGGCGTTGAGCTCATTGAGATTGTTAATGACAGCATTATACTTGACTTTTTCGTTTTTGGCTTCCGGTTCGGGGTCATTGATGCTATAGGTGTCAGAAGAATTGCCGTCACTGCTGACACGATGGTAGCTCTCATAATCGAACCACAGCCTGCCGTCCTTTTCATAGACCTTTCCGCCATAGAAACGAGACTCTTTTGTTATGTTCAGACCCATGCTGAACTCTCCGTCTTTGAAGCTCAGGCTGTAAGGATTGTACGTCCTGCTGTCGCCCTTCTGCAAGGAGCCGTTGTTCTGTTCAAGTCCCTTGCGGATAGACTGGTCAGCATCTCCGGTGTACCATTCGGACATTTTCATCGTGTCTGTCGGGCTGAGATAAAGTCCGCTGAGAGCTGAAAGCTCAGAAGGCTTTTCCGTGACTGCCGCCGGTGCCGTTGGTACCTCTTGCGCTGCTGTTGTGGGTTTTTCCGCCGTACTGGAAGGAGCAGCGGTTGTTACGGGTGCAGTACCGGTCACAGGTTCGGAAGCAGCCTCAGTACCGGCAGCAGTCCTTGCGGAAGCTGCCGGGGTGCTGTCACTTCCGCCGCTGTCTCCGCATGATGCACAGCAGGTCAGAAGGGCTGTTGCTGCAAGAAGTCCGGTGAATTTTCTGATTATCATGATAAACACTCCTTAAGCAAAGCGACGCCCGTGGGAGCGCCGCTTCACCTGGCTTACTTTCCGCCTTTTTCCTCATACATTACAAGTGCCGAGAAGTCCTCGATATACTCGTTAACGTGTGTCTGGGCATCATGGCACATACCTGTTGCGGTGCTGTACTTGATATCGATAACGTTCACTGTCTCGATGAACTGGTTGAGCTCGTTCTCAAATGTCACGAACTTCTCATACTTCTCCTGCTCGGGCATAAAATTAGTGGAAAAAATTTTGACTTTCATAATGATTCCTCCTGAAAATAATTTATTCAGTCCCATCCGGGACAATAATGCTTAATCGTGTAGCTTTCGCCTGTCGATAACGCGGACCGCCTTGCCCTCGCTTCTTGTGATCGACTTCGGCGATACAAGGTGTACCTTAGGATTGATGCCAAGCATGGTCTTGATAGCCTCTGCGAGAGAGTGCTCCTGCTCCTGCATATCCTTTACCTTGTCGGAGAACTGCTCCGGGTTCATTTCTACGCTTATATCCAGCGTATCGGTATTGTTCACGCGGTCTACCTCGATGAGATAGTTCGGCGAATAGCCCTGCTCAATGAGTACGGTCTCTATCTGCGACGGGAATACATTTACCCCGCGGATTATCATCATATCGTCGCTTCTGCCCATAGGCTTTGCCATTTTGATAAGCGTACGTCCGCATGAGCACTTCTTCCTGCTCAGCACACAGAGGTCACGGGTACGGTAACGCAGAAGCGGGAAGGCTTCCTTTGTGATACTTGTGAACACAAGCTCGCCGACCTCGCCCTCGGGGAGCACC
>CAMOXW010000195.1 GCA_946629405.1 uncultured Ruminococcus sp. | reverse complement strand
CATATATACAGTTTCCTTTCAAAAAAAGATTGCATATATTATTATATACTTTTTTTGGAAAAATGCAAGTCCTTTTTGTAAATTTTCGTCCGCGAAAGGACAGAGTGAGCGAAATTCCGGCAAAAAGGACAAAAAACAGCAGTTTATTTGTATTCTGATGATAATTTAGTTCAAACTTAATGAAAAATTTATGAAATCCATTGAAATTTATTAGGAGTGGTAGTAAAATGAAAGTAAGCGGTATTATATGCGAATACAACCCCTTCCATAACGGTCACCTCTATCATATCAGGGAGACCCGGAAAAACGGTGCTACACACATCGCTGCGGTGATGAGCGGGAATTTCGTCCAGCGCGGTGACGTAGCGATTATGGACAAGCTCGAACGTGCCCGGCTCGCAGTGCGTTCGGGAGCTGATCTGGTGATAGAGCTGCCGGTGCCGTACTGTCTTTCGTCCGCTGAGAATTTTGCGGCGGGAGCGGTGCATCTTCTTGATTCGCTCGGAGCTGTTGATGAGATATCATTTGGCAGCGAGTGCGGAAGCGTCGAGCTGCTTTCGGGAGCGCTAAGCGCAGTCGAGGAGGCGGCAGTCAGCAGGGCTGACGAGATACGCGCCATCATGGAGAAGGGCTATACTTACCCGCGCGCGCTGACGTCAGTGATAAACGGTGCTGATCCGGCGATCGGCGCGGTGATATCCGAGCCGAACAATCTGCTTGCCATAGAGTATATGAGAGCGCTGAAAAAGACCTCCTCGGAGATGAAGCCATTCACGGTAGAGCGCGTGAGTGCCTCGCATGACAGCAGCGTTCCGGAGGGCGAGTACGCAAGCGCTTCCTACATACGCGAGAGACTTCAGGAGGGAAACGGTGTATCGGCGATAAGAGCTTTTACTACCCCGATGTGGAGCAAGGCTATCTCCGATGCAATGAGCAGGGGAGAGACTGCCATGATTGAAAGGCTCGAAAGAGTAATGCTCTACAAGCTGAGGACGACCACTCCTGAGGAGATCGCTGCGGTGAACGATGTCGGACAGGGGCTCGAACACAGGATATACGGTGCAAGAATGGCAGGCTCACTTGAAGAATTGCTGTTTACCGTTAAAATAAAGAGATATACAATGTCAAGAATAAGGCGGATAATGCTTTCGCTGCTCATCGGAATAAATAGGGATGACCTCAGGCAGCTCCCGCCATATGGACGTATACTTGCGTTCAATGAAAGGGGAAGGGAGATACTTGCAAGAGCAAAGGGAAGTGCGGCTATACCCTATGCTTCCTCGATAGCAAGGCTTTCCCAGAGCGGAGAGGCAGCGGAGCGTTTTGCGGAGCTTGAAATAAGAGCGTCTGACGTCTACGGACTTGCGCTTGAAACGGTAAGCTCTGCACAGCGGGATTACAGAGCCAAAATAATGATAGATATGGAGTAACATTAATGAGATTATCATTTTTGAGATATGTGTCAGCTTCGGCTGCATTGGCATTAACGCTTTCCGGCTGCGGAAAGGTCACCTCGGCGGAGGACACGGCTTCTCCCGAGCTTCAGACTGAGCTTCAGACTGAGCTCTACAGCGCAGAGGCGCCTGTGCCGGGACGCAGCGTTGATACGAATGAGGCAGAGGATGAAGTGCCAACTGAACCTTTTACCCTTGATATAAGTATCAGGGAAGATTATGAAGCTTCCGGCAGTCATGTGCTCGACGGTTTTGAGGCTGTATTGCAGGAGCCAGAGCTTCCGGCAGGCTGCGAAGCTACATCACTGACCTCCGTGCTGAACTATCTTGGATTCGATGTTGACAAGCTAACTATTGCGGATGAGTTCATGCCTATCTCCCTTGCAGGAGAGGTCGTAATGGACGAGGCTTATGTAGGAAGTCCTCACTATGACGGTTTCGGCTGCAATACGAACGTCATCGTCCAGACTGCGGACAAGTATTTTGCCTCAGTAGATTCACCGTGCTATGCAGAGGAGCTGACCGGCACCGAGCTTACTGACCTGTTCTACCAGATAGACGAGGGACGTCCAGTGATCGTGTGGTCAACGATCGACCTTACCGTATCTTATCCTGAATACGTCTGGACTGCCGGCAACGGCAAGGAGCTTGTCTTCGACTGGTATCAGCATTGCATGGTACTCACCGGCTATGATCTTGACGAGCAGGTGGTATACGTTGCTGACCCGCTGAAGGGAAATGTGACATATCCGCTTTCGAGCTTCGAGAATATCTACGGTATCATGGGCAAGCAGGCGGTCGTGATCTGCGGCGATGCTGATGTCAGGGGCAGCCATGTTACCACCGACGCTGAGCGCTCTGTGTCAATGCCAACTCTCAGGGAGATCGAGAATGGATCCGAAGCAGCAGAGGTAAGCGTTGGATGATAAGGGGAGTAATATTTGACCTTGATGGTACTCTTATCGACTCAATGCCGATGTGGACAGGGATCGACGAAAGGTTCCTGCGTGAAAACGGCATAGCCGATCCGCCGTCAGACATATCCGACAGAGTAAGGAAACTTACCCTCGACGAGGCTGCGGAGCTTTTCAGGGAGGAATTCGGGGTGAATATGACGAACCGGCAGATGATCGCGCGCATCGAGGAAATGGTAAGGGTCGAATATGAGGAGAATATTCCGCTTAAGCCCGGAGTGAAACGGCTGCTTGACCTTCTTGACAGTGCAGGCATACCCTACGGCGTGGCTACAGCGACCTACAGAACGCTCGCGGAGGCAGTGCTCAGACGCTGCGGGATACT
>CAMOXW010000194.1 GCA_946629405.1 uncultured Ruminococcus sp. | reverse complement strand
TATTTTATAAAGAATTTGCGCTCCCTGAACAAAGTTCAGGGCAATAACCGCCGTAAGGCGGTTATTGAGGACACATTTATTATAACTTATCATCAGCACCACCGCTGAAAACGGTCCGCTGAAAGGTTTATTCATGTAAATGCTGCATAAGGTATTATTCAGTATTTCATGCCCATTATCGCATCAAGGAATTCATAGCCGTCGCGGTCAGTCGGCCGTATCGTTATGCCAAGTGCTTCCTCAACATCAGGTACTCTTAGGTCGTCAAGAAAAATGTCGCTCCCGCGCATGAGCATATTCGAGGATATGAGCAGCTCGTCTCCGAGCTCCTTCCCGCGAAGCTGTGCGATCAGATCCTGCGCTGTGATAAGTCCGGAAACAGTTATAGTTTCCCCGAAGAAATCGTTCCTTATCCGGTAGATATGGCATTTCAGCTCCGGAAATTTTTCCTCCGCAGCTGCTGCGAGCCTGCATATCGTTCCGTGCGCGGAGTATCCTGTAGCTATCGAAATACTGCGCTTTCCGCCCTCCCACTCTGCCGTTTCAAGTGCCTGCATAAACTCATCAATCAGCGAGCGGAGCATACCTACACCGTTTTCGTACTGCGGATAGTCCTCATAAGCCTCTCCCGGAGGAAATTCACGTCCGGCAATTAGATAGAACTCATCCGAGGCAAACACAGTCCGTGTGCCGTATTTTTCAAGGAATTCACGCTGGAAGCCCTCGATGATATCTATCGTTTCGCACGCCCCCTCCTTTGTGAAGGTCGTGAGCGGGTAAAGTCCCTTGCGGAATTTCGTAAGTCCGACCGGCACCACCGCCATGCTCGTTATGTTCGGCATGAGGCCTCCGAGGTCGGTGAGCGACCTCCTCAGCTCGTCGCCGTCGTTCAGCCCCGGACAGCAGACTATCTGACAGTTGAGCTGTATACCGTGCTCTGCAAGCTGGTATATGTATTTCAGCTTCTCACCGGCAAAACGATTGTGCATCATCTTAACGCGGAGCTCAGGATTGGTAGTATGAACAGATACGTTGATATTCAGCTTCATCTCAATGATACGGTCAACGTCGGACTGATCCATATTCGTGAGAGTAACGTAGTTGCCCTGAAGAAAAGAGAGCCGGGCGTCGTCATCCTTGAAATAAAGCGTTTCACGCATTCCGGGCGGCATCTGGTCTATAAAGCAGAACACACACTTATTGCTGCAGGACTGTTTCTTATCCATAAGGAAGGTCTCAAACTCAAGCCCGAGGTCGTCATACTCGTCCTTCGAGATATGGAACCTAAGCTCCCCTTCGCCGCGCAGGACCAGGACCTCGACCTCTGTATCAGCGGCGTAGTACATATAGTCCAGCACATCCCGGACGCTCCGGCCGTTCACGCTTACAAGAATGTCGCCCGCTGCAATTCCTGCTTTATCTGCCGGAGAACCCGGTATTATGCTTTTTATCGTGACCATTGCACTCCAGCAGCTCCTTACCTTGATACTTTACCAATCCCCGAAACTCCGCTAAAAACAACTGTTGTACATTTCCGTTTCGAGGATTGGTATTACAAAAAGGAGAGAAGGATCACTCCTCCTCTCCTTCTCACTGATCGTGTTAAGACGATTATTCAGCGTCGATCTTAAGGACCTCAACGCCCTTGTAGAATCCGCAGTTCTTGCAAACTCTGTGCGGAGCCTTATATGCGCCGCAGTTGTCACACTTGGACATTGCGGGTGCTTCAAGCTTCCATACAGCGGAACGTCTCTTATCACGTCTTGCCTTGGAAGTTTTTCTCTTCGGTACAGCCATTGTGGCACCTCCTTACAACGAGCTTCACAGCTCAATTATTTCAGACAATTGCATTCAGATACGTTAAGATCACAGCCGCACACCATGCAAAGTCCCTTGCAGTCTTCACTGCAAAGTATCTTCGACGGGAGCTGGAGCAGAATATCCGTTACAGCAATATCATTCAGATCAATGCTCTCACCCTCCGCTACGATATACTCATCGTTGTCGCGGCTGACGGAAGGCACAACGATATGAGAGAAATCATACTGATATTCCCTTTCAAACTCTTTCAGGCACCTGTCACACACATTCAGCAGCGTCAGGCGTGCAGAGTATTCCAGATAGACGACACCGGCCTTATTGAAAATCCGCCCATTGATTGAAATAGGGGATGCAAATGTGTAGCCGCGGATATCCGCAAGCTCCTCCGCAGGGATCTCGCAGGCAATGTCTTTTGATTCACCTGTAATGTCGAAAAGTTGTTTCAGATTTATCTTCATATCGGTCTCCTTCAGAGCACCATAAGTTATATTATACACCAATTGACAGGATATGTCAATAGCCCGGCGTAAAAAAGCTTGAATTTATTTGATGAACTGCTTTACGCTCTCAGGAAGCTCGGAATCATCAGCAGATACTGTGAATACGATAGTTGCTTCGTCGCCTGTGAGCTTGTCCAGCTTCTCAAAGAGATTTCCGAGGGCATCATAGTCCCTGCCGCCGATCTTGAGAATACCGTCAACAAAAACGTCCTTGATATCATAGTTGCCTGCGAGCATACCTGCTACAAAGCCGTAGAATGCGTCATAGCCCTCGATAGCGAACTTGTCAACGTCGCACCATCTTACTCTGAAGCTGATAGAACGTCTGATATTATCGCCTTTTTCGATGCACACAAGGTTGCCGTTTGTTGACTTTACTGTGTCATTGATCTGGTCGATGAGTATCTTGGTCTTACCGGTACCTTTTTTTCCTGTAATAAGTTTGATCATAATTTACTCCTTCCATTGCCTTGCGGCAGTGTGAATATTTTTCAGTGATTTATCGGAAGCCGGGATCAACCCAGCTTAGCCTCCAGAGCTGCCTTTGCTCCTTCATAGCCGGGTTTGCCGAGAAGTGCGAACATATTTGACTTGTAGCTCTCAACACCGGGCTGGTTAAACGGATTTACTCCCAGTACATAGCCTGAAACTGCACACGCTTTCTCAAAGAAGTAGATCATGTAGCCTACGTTCTCCTCAGTTGTGTCGTCAAGTTCAAGGATTATGTTAGGTACGCCGCCCTCTGTGTGTGCCAGAACTGTTCCCTCGAATGCCTTGCGGTTTACTACGGACATATTCTGGTTTGTGAGGAAGTTCAGGCCGTCAAGATTCTCAGCATCAGGCTCAAGGAAAAGATCCGTCTTGGGCTTCTTTATATCAACAACAGTCTCGAAAAGTATCCTTGCGCCGTCCTGGATGTACTGACCCATGGAGTGAAGGTCTGTCGAGAATACAGCTGCTGACGGGAATATGCCCTTGTTGTCCTTGCCCTCGCTCTCACCGAAGAGCTGCTTGTACCACTCTGACATCATCACGAAGCTCGGATCATAGGAAACGAGCATTTCTACAGACTTGCCCTTTCTGTAAAGCATATTTCTGAGGGCTGCGTACTTGTAGCAGTCATTGTTGTCGAAGTCAGCGCAGAAGTCAGCCTGTGCCTTTGCAGCGCCCTTCATGAGTGCGTCTATGTCGCAGCCGGCAACAGCGATCGGGAGCAGACCTACTGCTGTAAGTACAGAGAAACGTCCGCCTACATCGTCCGGGATAACGAAGGTCTCGTAGCCCTCAGCATCCGACAGGTTCTTAAGAGTTCCTCTTGCCTTGTCAGTTGTAGCAAAAATTCTCTCCTTTGCGCCGTCCTTGCCGTACTTGTCCTCGACCATCTTCTTGAAGATACGGAAAGCAAGTGCAGGCTCGGTAGTTGTGCCGGACTTGGATATAACGTTTACGGAGAAGTCCTTACCCTCACAAAGTGCGATTATCTCGTTCAGGTATGCGGGATTTATAGAATTGCCGACGTAGTAAATATCGGGCGTATCCTTCTTGATATTGTTGTAAAGAGGCGATCTGAGCAGCTCGATAGCAGCTCTTGCGCCGAGGTATGAACCGCCGATACCGATAACGATGAGGATATCAGAATTCTTCTTGATCCTCTCAGCGGCAGCCTTGATCCTTGCAAACTCGTCCTTGTCGTAATTCGTAGGGAGCTCCACCCAGCCGAGGAAATCATTTCCGAGACCGGTTTTATTATGAAGAGCATCAGCAGCAGCCTCGACCTGAGACTTTATACCTGCAAGCTCATCAGGATTCACATAGTCCTTCAGGTACTTGGTGTTGAGTTTTAATGACATGAAAATTACCTCCAGTATGCACGGAAGACCGCACAATATAATTTACCATCTTTATGATACTATATTTTTAAGATTTTTTCAAGTCCCTTTATGAGAATAATTACACTTTTGTTTAATTGCAACAAATACCGACGTTGTTATTCTATCATTTTTAACAACATTTGTGTCAGAACATACCTGTAATCAAGCTCTTTTACACTTCCACACGTCACAATGTCCGACTCATATACAAGTGTTTTGCCGTTGTAGAAGGCTGCCGTACCTATAACCTGACCATTTTTTACCGGTGCTTCAAGGTATTCCGGCAGAACTGCAACTGTTTTCAGCTCACCGGCACCACGCGGAAGTACAAGCCCGCTCTGTTCCCTCAGGCGTATCTCAACAGCTATGTCAACCCCGTGCCTGACCTTGACCGGCACAAGCATTTCGTCCGGGAACATCGTTGCCGTGACCTTATAATCGCTGAAGCCTTTTTCGCAAAGCTGTTTTGCAGTTCTCCGGGCAGCTTCCTCATCTGCCGCTCCGAGAACTACCGAAATATAACAGGTCCCCTCCGGAGAACGTGCTCCCTCCGCGATACAGAAACCTGAAAGCTCGGAATGAGCCGCCTTGAAGCCAATGTGCTTCTTATATGTGTGTGCAAGGTAATTCTCACTCACCAGCTCAACAGTGCCGTTTTTTACATGGTCACGCCATGTGGCAAAATACTCTCTCAGCAGCGGCTGACGCGAAAGCTCCGCGCATATCACCGCTATATCAGCTGCCGTTGTATGTTCACGCTCGTCAGGATAACCGTACGGCGTATAGAAAGCTGTATCCCTGAGGCCAAGGTCAAACGCCTCCGAATTCATACGCATCACAAATTTTTCTGTGCTTCCCTCAGACGCCTCAGCAAGAACTGTCAACGCATCGTTGGCATTGCCTATAATTACAGCCTTCAGCAGCTCATCAGCACTCAGGCTGTCCCCCGGTTCGAGCCATATTACCGAGCCTTTCGTTCCGCGGACACTTTCCCCGGCAGTAAGGATGGTCTGCGGTGTGTACTTCCCCGTTGTGATATCCTCGGATATCAGCAGAAGCGACATCAGCTTGCTCAGATATCCCGCATTCATCTGCTCATGAGAATTCAGCTCCTCAAGTACGGTACCAGTTTCAGCTTCAATAAGTACATATGCGGAAGGCTCCTCTGACTCATTCTTCCTCCCCGCACCCATGAGAAGCATTGCGCCGGCAAATACCGAAAACGCAAGAATTACCGATATCACACGTTTTTCCATAAGATCACCTCGTGGAATTATATGCCGCAAGCATCGTCAATATACAACAAAAGGGAGCAGCTGCGCACGCTGCTCCCCGATATACGACGTTTAACCGTTAAACCATTAATTCTTAATAGTAGTTATTATGTACCTGTCCGAATTATTTCCGGAGATGGTATAATTGCCGGAAATCGGTACTCTCACCGGTGTGGAGTCTCCAAGAGACACCGCACTGTAAATCTCATAATTAACCCCGTTTAAGTTGTAGTCAAAGGCATTGTCAAATGTATAGTCATTCAGAAACTCAAGGTATTCCTCCAGACAGAACCCCTTTTCAGCCATTATCGCAGCATGAACGTTCCCGACATAGCGGAGATGCCACGGACAGAATGTCTGTGAAGTCTTACTCTCCTTACCCTTCGGGTATCTCACGATAAAGCCGTATTTCGCACAATTCTGGAGCACCCACCCCTCCTGGTCATACCCGTCGTAAGAAATTGCGGTACCATAACCGTTAAGGGCAAGATCTACAGTCGTTCCCATAGCTGATTCCGGGAAAGACTGCGGGCACAGAGAACCTGCGCCTGTATATGTATCGGTAGTTCCGTAAACAATGAAATCTGACAGTGAGGTTGCTTCGTGATAGTCTGCCATCATGCGATTAAGCGCTTCAGCTGCGTCCTTATCGAGTCTGACATCGTTATTCACGAGCGAGTAGCACGCATTCTTTTCATCGTAAAGATTGACCAGACCTGCACTGCTAACCTCTCCTGCGGCGTGCTTGCTGTCAACGATCGCAAGTACACCTGCATTAAGTCTTGATGAAGGCAGGCTAAGCTCGGTATATCCAAGATTCTGCACTCCCGTAAAGGAAGTTGCAGTCTGAAGATCATTGCCAAGCTTCTTCTGGTTCTCTGTAGGCACCTCGGCATACTGTGCCGAACCCGATTTGAAATTTCCGCTTACGACCAGTCTGGAATTAGGGTCCAGCATATCGCGCCTGATATTATCAGCGCCAATGACTATGCCGGCGATCATACCCATCGCCAGCAGGACTCTGCCTGGTCTGAGGCGATTCTTAGCCATTTTTATATCCTCCGTTTATTTTGTTCACACATTTACTATATCCGGGCCGTACCCGAATTTCTTTATTATATTACTTCTTTGTTTTTCTGGGAAATGCTTTCGTTTTGTTTTTTTGTTGTCCTTTTCTATTTATGAATGGGCATAGCTTGCCCTTATTTGCGTCAATCAGCTGCGCGGCGGTTCGTATGGCTTTCCGCCGGCACAGTATACGCTGTAAGCACTCAGCGTATTATAAATATTGTTCCAGTTTGTCTTTCCTCCGCATAATACGAGGATATATGTATTGCCGTTCACCTCCGCATAGCTTTCTATGCAGTTGCCAGCTTCGTCAGTATAGCCGGTCTTTCCGCCGATAATCTTAACATCCGGCATTTCATCGCCGTACATCCTGCTGAACAGCGTACTTGTGAACTTCAAGCCCTCAGGGTGCTGAGCTGTCGGAGCTGTTTTGTACTCATAACTTTCAAGTATCCGTCTGCATATCTCGTTCCCGGTCGCGTATTCCAGGATGACTGCCATATCAGACGCGGTTGAGTAGTTCTCCTCGTGATGGAGACCGACTACGTTCGTGAAGTGAGTATTTTTCAGTCCGAGCTCTTTCGCCTTCCGGTTCATAAGCTCAACAAATGCTTCCTCCGAGCCTGCTGTATGCACAGCAGCCGCAAGTGCGGCATCAGCTCCCGATTCAAGGATCATTCCGTAAAGTACATCCTCCAGTGCAAATGTATCACCCGGTTCAAATCCTGCCCTCGATGCTTCAAGCTCGATCATGGGAACCACCATGTCATCAGTGATAGTTACGGCAGCAGAAAGGTCGTCTGTATTTTCGACAGCGACTATCAGTGTCATCACCTTTGCAAGTGAAGCCGGGTATATACGTTCGTTTTCGCTCCTGCAAGCCACGATCCTGTCATCGCCGCAGCTTATCAGTACAGCGCTCTTAGCGTCATACTCCTCACTGAATTCTACTGATTCGTTGGTTCTTTCGGGATAAACGACAAAAGACGCTGCCGATTCCCTTGTTAATGTTTCTGTTTCGTTCTCAGTGGTCACTTCCGTTTGCTTTTCAGAAGCCGCAAGAGTGATTGCAGACTTCTCCGAGCTGCTCCCGCCGTCATTTCTAAGCGACGCGAAAACGAGAGTGATCCCAAAAACTATTAGAACTAAAAGGAAAACAGCTGCGCCGATTCTAAAACAGCGTTTAGCTACTTTGTGTTTCCTTCTTTTGTTCATTCTACACCTCAATATTTATCTCTGCTTTATATTATAATACATTCCGACTTTAAAGTCAACATTTTTCTAAAAATCTACGAATTGCACAAACATAACAATCCTTTTTTCATATTTATTACAAATGACCGGCATTTCTGCCGGTCATTTGTAATTATATCAGCTCAGAAAGGATAGTATTCCAAGTTTGTACTGCTGTATTGCAAGTGCATCCTTGTTGGTTACACCCTCGATACCGTCTACATCAGCGTTATTCCCGCCTTTATCGGTAAGCTTATATTTGTCAGGGTTGGAAACACACTGCATAATGAATACCGCATCCGCCATATTTACCGATCCATCGCAGTTCGCGTCACCTGCTATGCGCTCCGTTCCGCTATCCGGTTCAGTCGTGATGTCCTCCGCAGCCTTTTCAGCTGCAAGAACGAAGTAATTCATACAGCCGGAGATCTGGCCGTTGGAACCGAGAGTTACAGTCTCTCCTGCCGCTGTATCCTTTGAATATACAACAAATGTAACTCCGTTGTTCGTCTTTATCGTGAGATCTGTTTTTGTCCATCCGGAAAGCCATTCCGGCGCAGTCTCAACTCTTGAATCAAATGCCGCGTACAGCGTGATATCGCTGCCAGGTGTGATCTCTGCAAGGTCAGTTGAAAGATTCTTTGCATCGCAGGCGGTCAGTATCGCCTCCGCTCCGGCAAGCTCCTCAGAAAGCTCTGTTACAGAACACTTTTCTGCCGTTCTGTCGCCAAAAACCGGATCGCCGACCGCTATGGACTCATCTATAGCCCAGCTTGCATAGTAGGTCGTATCAAGTATCTCTACAGTTCCGGCTACGCTGCCCGTAAGCGGCTCAGGACGTACCTCAACATACCATTTCTGGGAATCATTTCCTGTACTCGTCCACTGTATCACGTCAGCGGCAGCTTCCTTACTGTCAGCAATTACTCCGAAACAGCTGACATCTCCGGAACACTTCGTGGTGATCGTATATGTGCCGTCACCATTTGAGACAAACTTGAACTTTCTCGCATCCGACTCATCATTCGACCAGAGTCCTATGCTTGTGCCGTTGTCAGTGCTGCCGTAGGGAAGGTCGATACAGAGCGCTCCGTTTCCTGCTGTTGTGTAAATGTAGTAGTAGCCGTCGCCAGCTTCGGACAGCTTCCATGTGCGGAGAGACTTGTCGTCAGACCTGCCCTGCTGAACGTTTGTACCGCTCGAAGGCTGTGCATCTGCAATTTCAAGGTAAAGCCCGCTGTTCAGATTGCGGATCGTATAGTTTACTGATGTGTCAAACTTTGCTCCGACCTTTGTCTTTAATTCAACATGACGGAGAAATGGTGAGGGATTATTTGTCCTGATCCAGCTTGCAAAATCACTGTCTGTGATGTACTTTATGCCGCCCTCATTGCTGAAGCAGCCTGCGTACTTCATGCAGAAGCTCTTAGTGTCAGTACCGCTCCCATTATATGCGTCAAGGAGTTCATAGCCGTAGCTCGTTTTTTCAGGGTACCACTTGCTCGTGTTCTTCGACTGGAAATTTATCGCAGATGCCGCGCCGTTGAGGGCTGTTGAGAGGTATGAGCCGTCGTCGCGGGCAGGATTCTTGTTCGCATCGCCACCCATTGTAAGTGCCTGTGCAACAGTGTAGCCGTTGAACATATTGTTCTGCGAAAGCATTTCAGAACCGTCACCGCCTATGATACCGGTCGTCCCGGAGCCGTTGCTGCCTGAACCGTAAGCCGAATAATAGTTATTGTAAATATGCGCGGAGCCGTTCCCAAGCTGCGGGCAGCGGCGGACATTCTCATTCCACCAGTTGTACATGAGCGTCGTGCGGTCGCGTGTGATCTCATCATTCTGCGTGCCGTAGGCTACAGTCCAGTAACGGTGAGTAAACTTACAATACGAGATAGTCACATAGTCCGGGCTGCGGAGCCTGTCCTTGGCATCTCTGTAGCTGTCATACGGAGTATTTATCCAGATGAACTTGCCGACCTCGTCCTGACCATTGCCTGTACGGTCATAGCTGAGCTGGCTGTTGAAGTTAACATGATCGATCCATATCTGACGCGATGACCAGATATTGATCAGAATACGGTTCGGAACATTTTTCGCCTCCATGTCAAGGTTGCGGAAAACGATATTATCGCTCGGACTGTCGTCCTCCGCGCCCCACGCATCGTTGGTCCGGAACTGCGAATCGTAGATAGTGTGCGCGCCGTAGGAGCCTACGATCGTCTTGTTGTCACGGATACGGGTATTCCCCTTATTCTGCATATCTATGTTTGCCGTCACAACGATAGTCTGTGCGCCGACCGTATCAAGCTCCTTTTCAAGCTCGTCAGCGGTAGAAACATAGACTACCTCGCCTAAAAGTCCGCCTATCGTTCCCGCCTTCTCACCTGAGGACGTCATACAATCCGCTGCAAAGCCTTCAAGTCCGTCCAGGTTCAGCTTGTAATGCTGGTAGATATCACCGGTGTAGCCTGAAAGATTAAATCCAGCGCCTTCAGAATATGTCAGAGCCTTTGAGGTATCAGCGTTGCTCGTTATCTTATAATAAAGATAGTATCCGTCAAAGTCCTTCTTCACGCCCTCGATCTTCCAGCGCTGATTTGCACCATCGGTGTCGTTCGCAAGCGATACTCCGCTTCCGTTCGCGGTGAGTATCTGTCCGGTCGCCGAGTTCACTATCTCATAAACTCCTGAGCTTACATAGTTCAGCGACCACTTCTCATTGGCTGTACCCTCCGTTACAGACGGTGCGAGCGCCGCGCCGGAGGCTGTGACACTGTTGTCAGTGTCGCCAAGTCCGAGCCTGAAAAGCTGTAC
>CAMOXW010000193.1 GCA_946629405.1 uncultured Ruminococcus sp. | reverse complement strand
TCGGGCAAAACAAAGTGCAAGAAAAATCGGAAAATTTATTTTTTCTTGCACTTTGACAACTAAAAATTGGCTTTTAAAAGCTGTATAAAGCCAATTTTTAGTTGTTGAGCAGACATTAATAACTGTCTTGAGCGGCAGAGTGAAAGGGCGTACGTTGTGCGCCCTTTTTTCGTGCAAATGACAGGATGAGCTTTATGGGCGGCCTGATATGTACAATTTTATACTAAATTTACAGCACGTTATTAATTTACCGATTAAATTAAAATTAAATTATACAATATTGCTAAAATCAAAGCTGAAATTTCTACCCTCAAACTTGTGGCAGATTGCACAAATAATCTTGACATTTTTCTACATTCATGATAAAATGTGAGTGTGAAGTAAGACGGTATTTACTGCACTGGGTACCGCCTGACGTCCGGAAAACACAAAATATTGCACTGTACGCGGCATCCGCGTGCAAAGCACAATGGGAGGGTATTAAAATGTTTTCAGACACTAAAGGCATAAAGCGCGTTATAAGCATTTCCGCTGCCGCTTTATGTATGCTCACAGCAGCAAGATTTCCTGCCGCTGTCCCCGGAGCCGATGCTGCCGATAATGTACTCACAGCCTTCGAGATCACGGAAGATATGAAGATCGGCTGGAACCTCGGCAACACTCTTGATGCGACTTCCAATTCAGCCAATCCCGGAGTTTCATCCGAGACTGCATGGGGCCAGCCAGTAACTTCTCAGGCGCTCGTTGACGCTGTCAAGGCTAAGGGCTTCAACACCATGAGAGTTCCGATCACATGGTATCAGCACCTCGACTCCGACAACAACATCGACCCCGCATGGCTCGCAAGAGTTCACGAGGTAGTTGACTACGCCTACAAGAGCGGTATGTACGTTATTATAAATGTACACCACGAAAACTGGATAAACCGCGCTGATATCGGCGATGCTTACGACGAGATAAAGCCCAGGCTCATGAAGATCTGGACTCAGCTCGCTAATGAGTTCAAGGACTATGACCAGCACCTTATCTTCGAGTGTATGAACGAGCCGCGCGCCTACGGTACGACTCACGAATGGTGGGGACCTCAGCAGAATGAGGTGGACTGCATCAACCAGCTCAACGCCGACTTCGTTGAGCTCATCAGAAGCATAGACTCACCCTATAAGGACACCCGTCTGCTCATGATACCTGATTACTGCGCTTCAAGCGACATCTCTATCATGTCCAAGCTTGTTGTTCCGGATGACGACTATGTTGCGGCTTCTATCCACGCTTATTCACCCTACGGCTTCACTATGGACAAGTCTGTTGCCGACCACAGCACCTTCAATGAGTCCTATCAGACCGAGCTTGCAAATATCCTCGAGGGTATCAGAACTACCTTCATTGCTAAGGATATCCCCGTTGTTATCGGTGAATTCAGCGCTTCAAACTTCGGTAATACCGAAGCGCGTGTACAGTGGGCTGAGCAGTATATCTCAACTACTAAGGCTATGGGCATCCCCTGCGTGCTCTGGGACAACGATGCAAGAGACAATAAGGATGTTTCCGAGCGCCACGACTACATCGACCGCCACAACCTTGTTTGGTATGAGGACTCCGTTCAGGTAGTTGACAAGATGATGAGCGTTCTTGCTGATGATACCATTGTATGGGGCGGCAAGAAGGAAGGTACTAAGTACGACCACGAGGATATCTCTACAGGCAATATCCTTTTCACCGGCTCAGCAGAGCTCGATGCTAACCACAAGGGAGCTGACGGCAAGGCTGACCAGAACTGCATGAACACTGAGGCTGTATGGACTCAGCTCGACGGCGGCGATATCGCTGTTGAATTCACAGGTGATACTCCGGCGGCTATCGCTCTCACTGACGGCAGCTGGCTGGGCTGGACTGAGGTCAAGCCCTATGATGTCGATACCAAGAAAGGCATCGCTTACTTCTCCGCTGACAGCGTAAAGAACGCATGGGGCGCTGACAAGGTCGACAGCATCGCTCACCTTTTCGTAAGAACTGACGGCGTGACTACCGTTAAGACTATCTCAGTTATCGGAGCTACCTCCGGCGAGATAATCGAGCCAGAGGACAAGACAAAGAAATATCAGATAGACCTTTCCAACGTTTCAAGAAATGGCAAGATGGTCATCAACTTCAAGGGCGAGGCTGGCACTTATATCAACGGTGCTGTCGGCTTCATGGGCGCTGAGGACTGGACAAGCATTGAGTGGGAAGGAACTATCGACGAAGGCGGAAAGCTTCAGGTAATAATCAACACCAGCGATATCTATGCCGGTGCGACATCAGGCGAGATACAGATCTGGTATAACGCTGACAAGGCTGATCTCCTTGACTGGAATGTATTCGGCATGGGCGACGAGCCCGCTCCGTTATACGGCGACGCAAACTGCGACGATCAGGTAAATATGGCTGACGCTGTATATGTAATGCAGTGCGTGACCAATCCTGACAAGTACCAGTTCGAGGGCAACGGCGAGAGAAATGCAGATGTTGACGGCACTCCCGGTATAACCAATAAGGACGCCCTTTGCATTCAGCAGCTCAAGCTCAGCATAATCTCACAGTTCCCGGTCGAAGTTACACTTGACCCGACATACGCATAAACGTAAAGCCGCGCTTCATGCGCGGCTTTTTTGTGCGTGGTTTAAGGAAGGAGCCCTCAGCTCAGGTAAAAGCACTTTGAATCAGAAAAGCCGCACTTGATGTGCGGCTTTCGTGTTAATTAAGTCCTTGCATATATTCATCCATTGCGGCAGCAGCCTTTTTACCGGCGCCCATTGCGAGGATCACCGTAGCAGCGCCTGTTACAGCGTCGCCGCCGGCATATACTCCCTTCTTGGAGGTAAGTCCGTCCTCATCGGCAATTATACCGCCCCACTTCTGGGTGTCAAGTCCCTCTGTTGTGGACTTTATCAGCGGGTTGGGAGAGGTTCCGATCGACATGATAACGCAGTCAGCCTCGATATCGACGAATGCGCCCTCCTTAGGAACAGGCTTTGCACGTCCGGAAGCATCAGGCTCGGAGAGCTCCATTTCCTGACAAACAACGCTCTTTACCCAGCCGTTTCCGTCGGATTTTATCTCAACAGGATTTGTGAGGAAGCGGAAGACAATTCCCTCCTCCTTTGCGTGCTCGACCTCCTCGGCTCTTGCGGGAAGCTCGTTCTCGGTACGTCTGTACACTATAGTAACATCAGCGCCAAGTCTCTTTGCACATCTTGCCGCATCCATAGCAACGTTTCCGCCGCCTACGATAACAGCTTTCCTGCCGTGCTGAACGGGAGTTGAGCTGTCCTCCTTATATGCCTTCATGAGGTTGATACGGGTAAGGAACTCGTTGGCGGAATATACACCGCTGAGGTTCTCGCCGGGTATCTTCATAAACCTGGGGAGGCCTGCGCCTGAGCCGATGAATATGGTCTCGAAGCCCTCCTCCTTCATAAGCTCGTCAATAGAGATCGTTCTTCCGACAACTGTATTTGTCTCGACCTTGACGCCGAGTGCCTTGAGGCCCTCTATCTCCTTCTGGACGATAGCCTTTGGGAGTCTGAATTCCGGGATACCGTAGGAAAGAACGCCGCCTGCAACGTGAAGTGCCTCGAAAACAGTAACGTCATAGCCCTTCTTTGCAAGGTCGCCGGCACAGGCAAGTCCCGAAGGGCCTGAGCCGATTATAGCAGCCTTGTGACCGTTGGGAACGGGCTTCTCGATCTCGCCCTCAGGCTGTGCATTGTGCCAGTCTGCAACGAATCTTTCAAGACGTCCTATAGCAACTGCCTCGCCCTTGATGCCTCTCACACACTTGCTCTCGCACTGTGTTTCCTGAGGGCATACACGTCCGCAGACCGCGGGAAGTGAGCTTGACTTTGTGATTATCTTATAAGCGGCAGCAAAGTCACCCTTTGCCACCTCAGCTATGAATGAGGGGATATCTATCTGCACCGGACAGCCTGTCACGCAGGGCTTGTTCTTGCAGTTAAGGCAGCGCTTAGCCTCGTCTATAGCCTGTTCCTCGGTGTAGCCGAGAGCGACCTCCTTGAAGTTTTTATTTCTTACGTCGGGCTCCTGAACGGGCATTTCGTTTCTTGTAGCTCTCATATTAGGCATATCACTTTACCTCCTTGAACAGATTGCAGGCGTCCTCGTGAGCCTTGCGCTCAAAGGGCTTATACATAGCGCCTCTTGCCATTGCCTCGTCGAAGTCGATGAGGTGACCGTCGAACTCAGGACCGTCAACGCAGGCGAACTTTGTCTCGCCGCCGACGGTAAGACGGCATCCGCCGCACATACCTGTGCCGTCGATCATAATGGGGTTCATGGAAGCAACAGTGGGGATATCGTACTGTTTTGTGAGCTGACAGACAAACTTCATCATGATGAGAGGGCCGATGGTGATAACTCTGTCATACTTCTCACCGCTCTCGATGAGCTTTTTGAGGGCATCGGTGACAAGTCCCTTTTCGCCGGCAGTACCGTCATCTGACATAAGGACAAACTTAGAGCTTGCTGCTCTGAATTCATCCTCAAGTATAACGAGGTCCTTATTTCTGAATCCGACGATAGAGTGTACCTCAACACCGAGGTCGTGCAGCTTCTTTGCAACGGGGTAAGCAATAGCACAGCCCACACCGCCGCCCACAACAGCGACCTTTTTCAGTCCCTCGGTCTCTGTAGCCCTGCCGAGAGGGCCCACGAAATCGTGGAGACAGTCGCCTTCATTGAGGTGGTTGAGCTTTTCGGTAGTACCGCCGACTATCTGGAAAATGATCGTGACCGTACCTGCGCTGCGGTCGAAATCGGCAATAGTAAGGGGAATACGCTCACCGTCCTCATCTGTTCTGAGGATAATGAACTGACCCGGTTCAGCCTTTTTAGCGACCTTGGGGGCAGCGATCTTCATAAGTGTAACGGTCGGATTGAGACTTCTTTTTTCGAGTATTTCGTACATTGTCTTTACCTTCCTGAGCATGGATTTACAATGCAGGAGCTTCCGGTCAGGTCGCCGTTGACCATTCCGGTACAAGCATTGCAGAATATAACATATATTATATCACATCCGGACGAGGATTTCAAGAGCTTTTTGGAATTTTAGCGAACATAGATCTGCCGGTTAAAGAAATGCCCGTATGCTTTATACACATACGGACATCAATGCTTCCAGGAGCGCAGATATTATGAGTTTTTCTCCGGAAAATCAGCTTTTTTTCCTGGGAGTGCGTTTTTTTACGGTGTCAGTGCTTTCAGCGGTGGTGTCCTTTTTCGGACGTCCGCGCTTTTTTTCAGTCTTTTTACTGGCAGCGTTTTCGCGGTTGCGGCGGAGGGTTTCCTGCCTGTTTTTTTTATCTTCAAGGCGCCTGTAGGCTTCCTCATAGAAGAATTCCTGGGAATTGAAGGGAACATCTTCCTCGCGGCGGAGCTCGATGTGGGAGTATGTACCGTCGCTGTGCATGATACGCGCCTTGACGTTATCCCGCATGACAGCCCCGAAAATCTCGCGGATACGTTTTTTGAGGCTTTCGTCCTCGACGGGAGCGGCGACCTCAACTCGTCTGATCGTATTTCTCGGCATATAGTCCGCAGAGCCTATGTAGATCTTCTGCTCCTTCTTTTCGCTGCCGAAGATGAAGATACGGCTATGTTCAAGGAAACGTCCTACTATGCTGCGGACAGTGATATTCTCGGTATATCCCGGCACTCCTGCGATAAGGCAGCACAGTCCGCGCACAACGAGCTCGACCTTGACACCTGCCTGGGAAGCCTCGACAAGTTTGGATATTATCACCCTGTCAGAGAGCGAATTGACCTTTGCCGCGATATATCCGCTTCCGCCGCTGCGGGAAAGCTCTATCTGCTCATCCATCATAGCGAGTATCTGCGGACGTAAGGCGTGCGGCGAGACAAGGAGCTTGTTGGTATGCTCGATGAAGGTCCCGTTTATCAGTGAATTGAAGACGTTTTCGGCGTCCTCAGCTATTGCGCGGTCGGCGGTGAGGAGCATGAGGTCGGTATAAATAGCCGAGGTCTTTTCGTTATAGTTGCCGGTGCCTATCTGGGTGACGTAGTCAAAGCCGCCGCCCTGCGCCCTGCGCGTTATTAGCATCAGCTTTGAGTGAGCCTTGAAGTCGCGGGGGCCGTAGATGACCTTTACGCCGGCTTTCTGGAGGTGCTTTGACCATTCGATATTATTTGCCTCGTCGAATCTTGCGCGAAGCTCTATCATTACAAGCACGTCCTTGCCTTGTTCAGCGGCAGTACACAGCGCCTCGATTATCTTGCTGCTGCGGGCGAGGCGGTAGAGAGTTATCTTTATTGAGGTGACCTTAGGGTCGCTGGCACATTCCTGCAAGAGTCTTATAAACGAGAGGTTCATCGACTCGAACGGGTAGCTCAGGAGTATGTCCTTTGCCTTGACCTGCGAAAATACGGACTTTGAATCCGAGAGTGCGGCAGGCTTGCGGGGACTTCTCGGGGTGAAGTGAAGCTGCGGGTCGTCGTCAAGCTCCTGGAGCTGGTAGAGGTAGGAGAGGTCGAGCGGTATCCGTGATGTGAATACACGGACGTTTTTCAGCTTGAGCTTCTTGCAGATATAGTCGAGTGCCTCACGGGAGAAATCATCCGAAATTTCAAGCCTTACAGGTTCGAGCTTGGTTCGCTGGAGGACGAGCTCCTCCATACGGTCGCGGAATTCGGCACCTCTGCCGGAGACCATTATATCGGCGCTTCTGGTGACCCTGATGAGAGCGCGGTCGAGCACCTTGTAGCTCTTGAACATCAGGTGGGCGAAGCGGAGCACGAGCTCCTCCTCAAGTATGAAGCGCTTTCCGCCGCTTCCGAGGGGGATCATGCGTTCAGAGCGGTCGTGGTTTACCGGGATGATGCCGATGGCTACGCCCTTTTTGGCAGAGAGCTGGACTGCGGCGTATATCTCCTTGTTTTTGAGGAAGGGGAAGGGCATGGCATCGTTGACAACTATGCCGGAGATGAAGGGCTTTATCTCACGCTTGAAATAGAGCTCAAGGAAGGTCTGCTCCTCGGGGGTGGCACGGTCGAACGTCACATGGCGGAAGCCCTTTTCAGCAAGCGCCTCCATAGTGCTGCGGTAAGCCTCCTCAACGGCGGGTTGGAGCCTTCTTACGGCAGTAAAAACGGCGTCGAGCTGCTGAGCGGCAGTCATACCGCTGCTTGCGTCGGCCTTTTTGGGTGAAGTCTTGACCTTATCGGTGAGAGAACCGACCCTTACCATGAAAAATTCGTCGAGGTTGCTCTGGTATATCGCTGAGAAGGATAGCCTTTCGAGCAGGGGATTTTCCGGCGCTGTGGCTTCCTCCAGAACTCTTTTGTTGAATTTAAGCCACGAAAGCTCGCGGTTTTCAAGATATTCCATATATTACTCCATTCTTGTAAGTATAATACTGATATGGAAGTATGTGTGAAACTTATCGGGGCAAACCTTTCTGAGGAAAGGTTCTTCCCCGACCCCCTTTCCAAAGACTTTATTTTTTGTTTTTTCCACAATGGTATAAGCTTTCGGCAGCCGAGAAGACATCCGTTTTTATTATTTTCCGGATAGTATTTATACCATTGTGGAAAAAGCCAGATAAAAGTTTTTGGAGGGGAGTTTGAGGGGGACCTTTTTTTAAAAAGGTCATCCCTCAATAAAGTATCAGATAACTTCCGTGTAAGTGTTTACTTTCAGTATTTGAACTGACCGTTGCCGATAAACTCGCAGATGAGCGAATCCGGCGGAACGATCGCGTTATCGAGCGGGATAAGCGCCTCGAGCACCTTGACAGCCTCAGCAAGCTCCGGGGCATCCTGCATCTCCCTGAGCTGTTCTATGAGATGGTCGCGGTAGGCACTGAGCTCATAAGCCATGAAGGTATCGATATCGTAGTCCGAGCGGTGCTTGTATGGCATTATGTACTTGTTTTCGCCGGATTCGACGCTCTCGAACATATTTAAAGTCTCCCTCAGCGAGCGCTTGCGGAACTTGCTGTCCCTTATCATGCGGCGCATGAGCCTTACACGGGAGGGGTGGAGAAGGATATCTCCGCAGGTCACTCTTGTGCGGACGCTGACGTAGATTTTGCAGATACGGCTGTCCTCGACGGTTATGACATCCGGGTTGAGGGCGTGGATGCCTTCAAAGATAACGAGCTCACCAGGCTTGCGGAGGAGCTTTTTACCGGAGCGTTCGCGGGTGGAATTTTTGAAGTTATAGCGGGGTATCTCGATCTCGTCGCAGCGGGAAATAGCCTCTATCTGCTCATTGAGGAGCTTTTTGTCAACTCTGTCCGGCGATTCGAGGTCCATTTTTCCGAGGGCAGCGAGCTCCTTTTCCCTTTCGGTCAGGGGGCAGAAATAGTTGTCCATGGACAGTGTGTGGGTCTCATGTCCCATATCATCGAGAAATTTCTCAAGCATGAGGGCAGTAGTGGTCTTACCGGAGCCTGAGGGACCTGAGAGCAGTATGACCGGCTTTTCGTCGCGGTTTTCGACGATACTTTGTGCGATACTTCTGAGCTTGTATAGATAATCCTCGTTCACGGAGCTGATATAGGCAGCAGGGTCGGAGGTCAGTCCTTCGTTTATTCGTGTTACTTCGATATTCATATTGGTCTCCTTGAATTATCTGCCATTTGCAGGTATAGATGTATAAGTGTATTATAACATATGTTATTGCGTATTTCAACTGTTTTTGTTAATTTCAGGCAACGTATTACGTTGTTTGTGCAGTGCTGTTCTATACTGCGGGCAGGGAGCTATACGATCAGTGAGAACGGCAGAAGCACACAGAGCATTGCGGCGCTGACTGCCGAGAAGGTGAGCATATATTTCAGCGGTTTCGCACCATCGGACCTGCGGTATATCTGGAACGAGATAAGGCTTGCAAGCGAAGCTATCATCGTGCCGAGACCGCCGATATCCACGCCGAGGAGCAGGGCTTTTCCGTTATCTGTGAATCCGGAGAGCATCACCGCTGCCGGAACGTTGCTGATGATCTGGGAAAGTCCTGCAGCGACAAGTATTTCCCTGCCGGAGAGGATGTCCCGGAAGAAGCCGCTCACAGCACCGATACGGGCGATATTCCCGACAAAAACAAAGAAGCAGACGAATGTCGCCAGAAGTGCGTAGTCAACCTTTTTCAACAGCGACCTGTCGAAGATCAGCGCTGCAAGAACTGCTGCGATAAGACATACCCAGTCCGGTACGAGCCGCAGCACACACGCCAGACACAGCCCGAAAACCGCGGTATAAGCAGCCGCACGGCTTACCGGTATCTCTGCGGAGGCACTCTCAGGGGCTTTGCAGGGAGCTTTTGGCAGAAGGAACGTCAGTCCCATTATGCACGCGAGGCTCAGCAGACCGGTCGGAAGGGTGGTCAGGACGAATTCCTTTGCGGTCATGCTGAATTCATCGTAGAGGAAAAGGTTCTGCGGGTTGCCGATGGGGGTTATCATGCTGCCCATATTAGCCGCTGCAGTTTCGAGGACTATCGTGAGTATTCGGCTCTTTTCGTCGGTGCTGCCGCGGTATATCATCAGTGTGAGCGGCACAAAGGTAAGCAGGGCAACATCGTTCGTTACGAGCATCGAGGTGAAATAGCATATAATTATCAGAACCCTGCCGAGAGCTCGGGAATTGCCTGTTTTTCGCAATATATAACGTGTTGCGGAGTCAAATACGCCGATGCTGCGGAAGCCTGCGACGGCAAGCATGAGCGCAAAAAGCTGGATGAGCACAGTTCTGCTGCAATATCCGGAATAATCGCTGTCCGGCGGGATGATGAACATGGTTATGACAGCCGCGATAAAAGAAATAACAAGTACGGGCTGGGCGCGGAAGAACGCTGCGGCTGCGGAAGGAATACTGCGCTTCAAATCAGTATTCCCTCGAAGTGATCTGCCTCATGCTGGACTATCTGAGCCTCCATACCGCGGAATACAGCCTTTTTCCGCTTGAAGTTCCTGTCGAGGTATTCAACTGAGATGATCGGATAGCGCAAAGCCGTGTGCGTGCCGATGAGGGAGAGACAGCTCTCCTGCGCCTTGAAGGGCTTTCCTGAATGTCCCGTGATGATGGGGTTTATCAGTACGGTCACGCCGCTGGAGGTACAGACAGCCATAATTCGTTTCCGCACGCCGATCATATTTGCTGCCATGCCGACACAGTGGGATTTATTGGCGTCAAGGGTATCGCAGAGATCCCTGACGGTCTGGGTGTCCGCCCGCGAAGCATCCTCGGACGGCAGCTTCAGTAGGTCAGTGCTTCTGATAATATTTTTGACCATATTGATCCTCCGTTCTGTTATTTATAGACATTATAGCAGAAAACCAGATCGCTGTCAAATAATTTAGCGGCTGCTTCCTGAGCCGGCAACCGCTGACTGATGACCGATAGCTTACACAATGAAATTATGAGCAGCGGCGCTTGACATTCCAGGGACAATTTGGTATAATGGAAAATGAGTTGTTATACTCGAATACAGAAATATAATTTCCCCGCGAGGAAGTACTATGAACAGTAAAAGAGACCTATACAAACGATTTATAACCTTCGGAGCTGCCATGCTCCTGCTCGGCACACTCACCGGTGTGTTCGCTTTCGTATGGTACAGATACTACAGCGATGCTATTATCGAGCCCTACTACCGCCGCGGAAACTGGGTGCTCATCGGTATATACTGCCTGCTCACCGCCCTCTTTTTCAAGGCTTACGGCGGCTTCAAGCTCGGCTACCTCAAAAAGACGGATATGCTCTATTCGCAGGTGATATCCATGCTTTGCGTCAACATTGTCGCCTATTTCGTCATAAGCCTTATCGGCAGACACTTCATGCGTGCTGCTCCTATCGCTCTCATGACCCTTGCTGACTTCGTTCTGATCGCACTCTGGACGTTTGCGACCGGCAAGCTCTACTTCCTTATCTACCCGCCGCGCAAGCTTGTTATCCTATACGGAAGCGGTCAGGCTGCCGCTCTTGTCCTTAAAATGAGCCAGCGTGTTGATAAGTACATGATATGCGAGTCAGTCAGCATCAGCGAGTCCCCTGAGTTCATAAAGGAACAGATACTCAAGTATGAAGGTGTGATAATCTGCGATATTCCAGCTGAGCTGAGAAACGATTACCTGAAATTCTGCTTTGAAAATTCCATACGCGCGTATATTGCACCGAAGATATCCGATATTATAGTAAGAGGAGCTGACGATATCCGCCTCTTTGATACACCGCTGCTGCTTTGCCGGAACTACGGCCTTGACTACGAGCAGAGGCTCGTCAAGCGTGCGTTCGATATCGTATTCACGCTCATCGCGCTCGTTCCGGCAATGCCGTTCATGCTGGTATCAGCAATCGCAGTAAAGCTCTGCGACGGCGGCCCGGTGCTCTATAAGCAGAAGCGCCTTACAATGGACCATAAGGAATTCTTTGTATACAAATTCCGGAGCATGATAGTTGACGCGGAAAAGGACGGAAAGCCCCGCCTTGCTGCCGATGAGGACGACCGTATAACCTCCGTCGGAAAGATACTGAGAAAATTCAGGCTCGATGAGCTCCCGCAGCTTTTCAATATCCTCAAGGGCGATATGTCCCTCGTAGGACCGCGTCCGGAACGTCCCGAGCTTACCGAGGAATACAAGAAGGAAATGCCTGAGTTTGAGTACAGGCTGAAGGTAAAGGCCGGACTGACCGGCTATGCACAGGTCAACGGTGTCTATGATACCTCGCCATATGACAAGCTCAAAATGGACCTTATGTACATTGAGAACTATTCCTTGCTCATGGACCTCCAGATTGTGTTCATGACACTCAAAACCATGATATCCCCGGGTAAGTCCAACGCTCAGACCGGAGAAGGGATAATACCCGAAAATCCAAGTATAAAAAAAGAGAAGGAGAATGACAGATGAAGATAACAGCAGTTATTATGGCCGGCGGACGCGGAGAGCGCTTCTGGCCCAAGAGCCGCAATTCGTGCCCCAAGCAGTTCCTTTCACTCACAAAGGACGGCGAGACCATGATACAGAAGACCGTCCGCAGGCTGAGCCCTATCGTTGAGGCAGAGGACATTTTTGTGGTAACAAACAGCGCCTATATAAGCCTTGTCAGGGAGCAGCTCCCCGATATACCGGAGGAGAACATCCTTGCAGAGCCCTGTGCGCGCAATACCGCCCCCTGCATCGCATTCGCGTCAGCAGTCATAAGCAAAAAATACGGCGATGCGGTAATGCTCGTCCTGCCCTCGGATCACCTCATCAGTTATGAGAAAATATATATCAGCACTCTCCGCAAGGCTATAGGCGTTGCAGAGGAAGGCAGGAATCTTGTTACTATCGGCATCACTCCGACTTACCCCGAGACCGGCTACGGCTACATCTGTTTCGGCGAGGAAGCCGGCAATGCCTTCGCAGTCGAGCGCTTTGTCGAAAAGCCCGACCTTGCGACCGCCAAGAGCTATCTTGCTTCCGGAAATTACCTCTGGAACAGCGGTATGTTCGTCTGGAAGGCTTCGTCGATTATGGCTGACCTCCGCGAATTCATGCCCGATATCTGGGAGGGAGCCCAGCGCATCGGCGAAAGCTTCGGCACGGACAGCTTTGAAAAGGTGCTTAACGAGGAATTTTCAGCCTTCCGCTCCGAGTCCATTGACTTCGGCATCATGGAAAAGGCTGATTCGATATTTACCATCCCCGGCAGCTTCGGCTGGGATGACGTCGGGAGCTGGCTCGCCATAGAGCGCATCAACCAGACCGACGATATGAAGAATTTCTTCGACGGAGATGTTGTTGCAGTTGACTCCAAGCGTACCACAGTATGCGGAGGGAAGCGCCTTATTGCTGCCATAGGAACACGCGATATAATCATCGTTGATACGGACGATGTGCTGCTCGTCTGCTCCAAGAACAACACTCAGGACGTCAAGAAGGCTATCGCCAAGCTCAAGGAGCAGGGACGCACTGAGCTTATTTAATGCGTAATTCGTAATTATTTTGAATTCATAATTCATAATTCATAATTATTTTAATGCAGAATTCGGAATTGTGGTGTACGCTTCGCGGACGGATTTAAAGAATACATTGACCAACTTTGAACCATCGCCGGAGGCGATACCATAACTCTCAACTTTCAACTCTCAACTCTCAACTAAAAAGCTGCGGAACGCCGGGGGCGGCGTTCCCTACAAAAAACATTAAGGAGAAAAACAATGAAAAATGCACTTATCACAGGAATCACAGGTCAGGACGGCTCTTATCTTGCAGAGCTGCTGCTCGAAAAGGGTTACAATGTCTACGGCATCTGGAGAAGAAAGGCTACCGTTGACTACGGCAACATCGCACACCTCAAGGATAAGGTTACTCTTATCTATGCCGATATGACCGACCCTGTTTCTCTTATATCCGCTATGAAAATATCACAGGCTGACGAGGTATACAACCTCGCTGCACAGTCGTTCGTTGCTACGAGCTGGGATACCCCCCTCGGCACCGCTGACATTGACGCTCTCGGCGTTACGAATATGCTCGAGGCTATCCGTATAGTCAAGCCCGAGTGCCGCTTCTATCAGGCTTCTACCTCCGAGATGTTCGGTCTGGTGCAGGCCATCCCCCAGTGCGAGACTACTCCCTTCTACCCGAGAAGTCCTTACGGCGTCGCCAAGCTCTACGGCCACTGGATAACCAAGAATTACCGCGAGAGCTATGGTATGTTCGCCTGCTCCGGAATCCTTTTCAACCACGAATCCGAGCGCAGGGGAATTGAATTCGTTACAAGAAAGATAACCAATGCCGTTGCGCGTATAAAGCTCGGCGTTCAGGAATATGTTGAGCTCGGCAATATGGACTCCAAGCGCGACTGGGGACACTCAAAGGACTATGTAAGGGCTATGTGGCTCATGCTCCAGCAGGATAAGCCGGACGACTACGTTATCGCTACCAATGAGACAAGAACTGTCCGTGAATTCGTTGAGACAGCATTCGGCCACGTTGGCATAGAGATAGAGTGGAAGGGCGAGGGCGTCGATGAAGTCGGCATAAACAAGTCCAACGGCAAGACCATTGTCAAGGTCAACAAGAAGTTCTTCCGCCCCGCTGAGGTCGATATCCTCCTCGGAAATCCCGAAAAGGCGGAGAAGGCTCTCGGCTGGAAGCGCGAGATAAGCTTCTCCGAGCTCGTTGAGCGCATGGTGAAGAATGACCTTGACCTCGTTGAGAAGGAGATAAAGGTCAAAGAGATAACCGGCTGAAATGAGGATAGAATTTGACGCTCTGCCGCTGGTGAGCGAGAAAATGACCGGCATAGGCTGGTGCGAAGCGGGACAGACTACCGCTGTGGCTCAGCTTTTTCCCCATAACAGCTACCGCTACAACTTTTTCTCCGGCAAGGACAATTCCGGGAAAATGCAGCGCATCAGGCCGTTTGCCGGCGGCAATATAAAGGTGAAGATGGCGCGGTTTTCGGGCTATCTCTACCGGGCAGCAAGTACCTTCGTGCCGCTGCCGTATTCGTGCTTTTTCGGCAGAAAGGCCGATATCACTCACTTTTTCAACTATATTGTCCCGCCCGGAGTTCACGGTAAAAAGGTCGTCACCGTCCATGACATGGTGTACAAGGCATTCCCGGAGACTGTCCGCGGAAGGACGAAGCTCATGCTCAGCATGGGCCTCAGACGTTCCATGAAACGCGCGGATATCATCGTAACGGATTCGGAATTCTCACGCCGCGAGATAATCAAATATTTTCCGCAGCATGAAGAAAAAATAAGGGTCGTGCCATGCGGAGTTGACCTGCAAAAATTCCACCCCTGCACCGAGCCGGAACGCATCCCGGAGGTCAAAGCCTCGCTCGGCATCGAGGGTGACTACTTCCTGTACCTCGGCACTATCGAGCCGCGCAAGAACCTCGAACGCCTCATCAGCGCCTATAAAGCACTTGTGAACAAGCTCGGGGACAAAGCTCCGGCGCTCGTCCTCGCAGGCGGCAAGGGCTGGCTGTATGACGGCATTTTCGCAAGGGTAGAACGTCTTGGCTTGCAGGAAAAGGTGATCTTCACAAAATACGTCCCCCCGGAGGACATGAACCCGCTCATGTGCGGGGCGCTGGCATTCGTTTTCCCGTCGCTGTACGAGGGCTTCGGTATGCCGCCTCTTGAGGCTATGGCCTGCGGAGTTCCGGTTCTTGCCTCGGGCGAGGCTTCGCTCCCGGAGGTAACGGGAGACTGCGCCGTGATATGCGACGCCTACTCCGTAAAAAGCATAGCGCAGGGACTTTACCGGCTCTATGCCGACGAGGGGCTCCGGAAGGAGCTCTCAGAGCGCGGACTTGAACGCGCCAAGGGATTTTCGTGGGAAAATTCCGCCAAAAAGCTTTACAGCATCTATAACGAACTTTTGTAACGAGAGGGGGCTTTCGCCGTGGACGGCAGGCTAAGGGTACTTGAAGTCAATAAGGCGTATTATCCGCATATAGGCGGGATCGAAACGGTCATCCGCCAGTACGCCGAGGAGCTCGGAAAAACTGAGGGCTTCTCGGTGAAGGTGCTCGTCTGCCG
>CAMOXW010000192.1 GCA_946629405.1 uncultured Ruminococcus sp. | reverse complement strand
GTATGGGGCTTGTTGAACTTTTACTGCTCTCGGTCGGTCTGGCAATGGACGCTTTTTCCGCGGCAGTATGCAGGGGACTTGGAATGAGCAGAAATGACCGCGCAGGTGCTTTGCTCACAGCACTGTTTTTCGGGGGATTTCAGGCAGGGATGCCGCTCGCCGGCTACTTTATAGGGAGCCGTTTTTCAGGGTATATCGAGGCGGCAGACCACTGGGCAGCGTTCGGACTTCTTGTCCTCATCGGCGGAAAAATGATATATGAGGCATTTACTGACGGGACGGAAGCTGAGTACCGTCCGGATATCCGCGAGCTGCTGATGCTTTCCGTAGCTACAAGCATTGACGCTCTTGCTGTGGGAGTTATCTTCGCAGCAGCAAGGGTAAACATTGCCGTGTCAGTATCAATGATAGGAGCAGTTACCTTTGTGCTGTCGCTTGCCGGGGTATTGACAGGTCAGCGCTTTGGCAGCCGCTATGAAAAAAAGGCAGAAACTGCCGGCGGTATCATACTTATATTAATAGGCATAAAGCTTCTTCTTGAAGGTCTTGGAGTGCTATAAAAAGAGAGCAGCCGTTATGGCTGCTCTTTTAGTTTTTCTAAATCAGTGAATGTGAGCGTGATATCCGGTGCAAGAACGGAGGTAAAGCCTCTTTGCTCGGGGGCAAATACCGCAGTTTCGAGCGGTTTCCGGGGTTGGAAGGTGTCGTCCGGTAAGCTGCTGTCAGTCTGTTGAAGTATCAGGAGGTACTCAGAATTGACTGCCGGGATGAAGTAAGTTCCTGCAAGTTGGACATTATTGTTCTCGATCCACCCGACAGGGATATAAAACGTGATAAGGTCAAAGCTGTTCACGGTATCGCCCCAGCAGATCTCGTCAGCCCTGATATCCGCCTGGATATAGGCGATATCATCAAAGCTGGTATAGTATGTTCTCAGCACAGTGCCTCTCAGTACAGAGCAGTCCGATAGCAGGACTTCGGACAGTGGGGTGAGTTCGCTTGCTGATCCGGGGGAAATAGTGGATTCATTGGGATTTTCCGGGATAACTGTATTGTAGATCACCTTTGGCAAGACAGTGCGGTCTTTTCCGCCGGGGGCAGTTGCTTCTGCATGAGTGGTCACGGTCACGGGTATAGCTTCGGCTTGAAAAGAGGTCGTTGTGACCTGATTTACAGGCCCGGTCGTTGTTGTCAGAGCAGTCGTCGTCTTTTCCGCAGCGGCGGATGTGCTTGTTCCTGACGTTGAGAACGCGGTTGTATTTGATACGGTGCTTGCTGCTGAGGTCGGGACAGCGGAAGTTGTTGTATCTGATACTGTACCTGTGGTAGAAGCAAAAGTTGTCGTCTTGGTGTAAGCGGAGTTTTCAGCTGTAGTTTCAGTTACGGCGGAAGATGCTGCCGTGGTCACGTTTTCGTTGTCGTCTGTTGTCATGACGGTATCTGTAATGATAGTTCCTCCGCCAAAATTTTTTTCAGGCGCCGGAGTATGCAGAATATTTGCAAACAGCGCGATCATGGCAGCGGCGCATACTCCTGCTGCTGCATAGCGGATAAAGCGTACTGGGGAGCGGGGGACTTCCGCAGTATGCCGCAGCCTATCGGCATTTTCGGCGATGAATTCATCCTTGCGCTGCGGTTGTGGGATACCAAAGGCATCGGAAAGCTGTTTCTTATTGCGAATTTTCAAAGCTGCACCTCCTCACCAAGTTTTTCTCGAAGTGTCTTGATAATACGCTGGAGTTTTCTTCCGGCTGAAAAGCGTGAGAGCCCATAGATATCGGCGATAACGCTTATTGGTACGTCGTTCAGGCAGCGAAGAAGAAGCATTTCGCGGTCTGTATCGCTGAGTTCTGCAAGTGCTTGCCTGAGGGAAAGGCTGGTTATGACGGAGTTTTCGAGGTCAGTGCCGGAAGGGATGTCCTCGGGCAGCGCATCGTGGGATTTTTTACGGAAGTGGTCTGTGCAGAGGTTCCCTGCGATAGTGTACAGAAGCTGGAGTGATTTGTTCTCGTTGTGGTAGGCTGGGTGCTCGTAGAATCGCAGAAAAGTGTCCTGAGTGATATCCTCGGCAAGCTCGCGGCTGTGTAGTCTTACATAGCAGAACCGGTAGATCTTGTCGTAATGCTCATTGATATCTATAGCCACAGCCAAGCCCCCTTCCATAAAGTTTAACGTCTGAGCGGGTGAAAATGTGCAGAAGAAAATGTAAACTTTCTGTGAATAATATTGTACAATAAAAGAGAAGATATGTCAAGAAAAAGCACCTCCGGGATTATCGGAGGTGCTTGAATCATTTAGTATCAGTCGTTGTTTCTCTTGCGTGCAGCGAATGCAGCTGCGGATGCGAGGAGTAGAATAGCTGTTACTGAGCCAACGCCTGAGCTGCCGGTCTTGGGTGAATCGGCATTGCCGCCGGCGGTCGTTGAGCTTGCTGAAGTGGTGGTAGTAGTTGTAGTAGTGTCTGTAGTTGTTGTAGTTGATATAACGGCGTTGTCGATCATCGTAACAGAGCCGTCTGTGACCGCTGTAGCATCGCCGGAGAGCTTGCCGTCCTTTATGGTGAAGGAGATGTCGGTAGCGACCTCATAGCCTTCCGGAGCAGCTACCTCATGGAGAGTATAGGTGCCGTCTCTGAGAGCCTTGACAACAGTAGGTGTGTCACCGGAGCACCATGAGATAGATGTGCCGTTCGCTGTGGAAATAAGTACAGCGTTGCTGCCAAGTTCAAGGTTAGCGATAGAGAAGATGATGTCGTTGCCGTCCGAGTCCTTACCGGTGAGGGTAAGCTCAGCGCCGGGGAGCTCGTCGCCGTAAGCGTTCTTTTTGCATATCTCGACTTCGATATTCTCACCGTCATCGCCGCCGACAGGACCTGTGATAGTTGTGGTAGTTTCGTCTTCCTGGCTTACTATTGCGGTGGTAGTTGTTGTGCTTGTTGTGGTTGAAGTAGTAGTCGTAGTGGTGGTTGTCGTTGTCGTAGTAGTTGTTGTTGTGGTGGTCGTCGTTGTCGTAGTAGTTGTTGTGGTGGTGGTAGTCGTCGTTGTAGTAGTGGTGGTAGTTGATGTGGTAGTGGTAGTGGTTGTAGTGGTAGTCGTCGTTGTTGTAGTAGTTGTCGGAGTTTTCTCGTCGATCATTACAACGTCGTCGGATTCTGCTGGGACCTCGTCCACGCTTACAAGCTTGCCGTTCTTGATAGTGAATACCATATCGGTAGCTTGTTCGTAGCCGTTGGGAGCAGCGACCTCATGGAGAGTATAGATGCCGTCAACAAGAGTTACAGTAGTGGGAGAGCTTCCGGATGTCCAGTTCAGAACAGTGCCGGAGCCTGATTTGAGTTCAGCGCCTGTACCGATCTCGATGCAGCCTTCCTTGAACTCGATAGCGTTTCCGTCCTCGTCAACGCCCTTTAGTGTAAGATCAGCGCCGATGACCTCCTCGCCGAGGATATCCTGCTTGTCGATCCTGATCTTGGCTGTAGCAGTTGTTGTGGTAGTAGTTGTGGTAGTGGTTGTTGTGGTAGTTGTAGTAGTAGTGGTGGTCGTCGTTGTCGTAGTAGTAGTTGTTGTGGTAGTTGTGGTAGTTGTAGTAGTGGTGGTAGTTGATGTGGTAGTAGTCGTTGTTGTAGTAGTGGTGGTAGTAGTCGTAGTTGTGGTAGTGGTCGTTGTAGTTGTGGTGGTAGTAGTTGTTGTAGTATCGGTATCCTTAGAGTTTACGATTTCGATAGTGGGGTTGATGCTTGTTGTACCGTTGCCGTTGTAGGAAACCGTGTAGCCTGCCGGGGGATCATTTTCGTGAACATAATAATATGTAACGAAGTTATCATCGTTAAACCTGTCAAGGTCCTCCCATTTATAAGTCCAGCCGTTAGCCTCATTAAGAATCTGAGTGTCGATCTTTTCGATCTGACGGGCAGGAGCGTGTGCAGGAGCAGCTGAGATGTCGTTGATCTGAACGACCTTGCCGTTCTGCACAGAGAATGTAAGAATTTCTTCTGTACTCTGTGTCCAGTCTGGGTTGAAGGTAACAGACATCAGTCTGTAAAGACCAGTGGGGAGCGAGGACTCAAGAACGCCGTCATTCTTGACCATGAATGCGTCATTGTTATCCATGAAATTTCTGCGAAGGGTGTGGCTTCCGGCGTCTGCAAAAGGCATACCCTTTGAATTGTCGTCCTCATCGAAGATGCTGTACGTCTTACCGGATTCGTTCCACGGAATGAGCGAATCATAAGCATTTATGAGCAATGCGCTCTCAGACTGGAATCGTGCGTTCTCAGCGATAACGTCAGCGTTGTACTTTTCGTCTGCTTCCTGAGCGAGGGCTTCGAGATCATCCGGATCGATATCGCCCTTGATAGCACGGTAAAGTGTAACTGAAACTGAATCGGCTGAGTGATCATCACCGTTATCATCCCAGATCTTATTGGCTGTTACATCTGTAGCATCTGTATCGCTCATAGGCTCCATGAAGTAAGCCATGTGAGTTTCTCTTACAGTTGTTACAGTATCTGCAATGAAGGAACCGTTTGAAGCATTGAGCCACAGGTCGGTATTGGGAGCGATAACAGATGCGAGGACGTGCTCATTGAGCCAGAGGTGGGTATCCTCAGAGGTGTTTCCGTTGTAGAAGTTGAGGAGTATGTTTGAACCGATGTAGAGCATACTCTCTCCGCCGATCTCAATGACCTCGCCGTCCTTGGTTATGTAGTTGATATGGGAAGGAGCGAATGCAGCGGCATCCTTTCCTTCGAGGTCGATATTGAGGATAAGGTGCTGGTCGTCGTTGTACCTGTAGCCTGAGACCTCATTGCCGTTATAGTCCTTGAAAGTTACCTTGTCGGCGTTGATATTTCTGATAGTAACGTTGGTATCGCCCATGTGGGTGAGCTCACCGGTTTCGGGGTTGATGAGATCGTGTTCGTTATAAAGGTCGCTGATCTTGATGTTCACGACGTTTTCGCCCGCATCGTTGAGTACGATATCAAGATTTGTATTGTACTCAGAGGGGGAGTAATCCTTGCTCTGCACATTTTCACCGAGAGCAGAAAGCTCGGCTGACTTTGCCTCATAGTCGTCCTTGATCTTCACGAAGTTCATGAAATCCTCGGTATAGTGACCGTAGTAGGACTGGATATTGAGGGGGTCCTGTCTGAGTGAGGAATTGACGGACAGGGAATATGTCGGGGCGTCATCGTCCCTTGAGCCGTAGTAGCCCATCATTGAGTAAACGCTTGTGGGATAGTTCAGCTTGTTTCCGACCTTTGAGTAGAGCTCATAGTCGGGAGGAAGAACGATATCCGGGTTTTTCGCCATATTGAACTCACTGTTGCCGTTTTCGAGCTGTTCCGCAACAACATTCACAAGACGTCCGACGTACTGATTGGGTGACGGACCGTAGGCACCTGCATCTATTATAAGGTGCGGAGTTGCAACGTTGCCGTTGACATGATCTTTAGCAGTGAATGAGTCAAAAGCGAATATGTGGAAATCACCTGCGACACCGAGGGGGTTTCCGCGGTACCATATAGATTCTTCGTATGGCACTCTGAGGTTTGGGAGGCCGTCCTTACCAAGGTCGTCCGCGCCAGCCTGCAAAGGAACCTGCGAGATAACGCTCGTTACCGCGATAGCGGCAGCGGATGCACTTCCGAGGAGTCTTTGTTTCCATGTCCTTTTTACATGGATCAAGGTATTTTTCTCCATAATTTTATCCCTTTCATGATTTTTAATTCCATCTGCGGATGAAAGCTGCGTATGTACACGCGCGCTTTTATAACTTAGATTATAGCATACAGGATGGGATAAATAAACCCTAAAATCAAAATTTGGCGGCAAAAAAAGCGATTTTTGGTGGAATAAACAAAATCGGTGAACTTGAATTGCCTTTTTGAATAAGTTGTGAATAAATTGTGAACTCACCGCATAGCACAAAAGTGAAATAAACGCAGAAAAGGTGGATTTTTTAAAAGCAGGCAGCACTGTGTAAGCCTTCCCGGCTTCTTTTCAGGAGCACAGCATGGTTTTACTTTTTTTCCTCATTGTGAATAACACGCATGATCATGTCAATAATCATGGTGAGGTGAGAAAATGAAAAAATTATCCAGTATCATTATTCCGGCAGGTCTTATACTTACTATTATAATATCAAACATCAGCTCGTTGATAAGCAGCGGACTGCGGCTTGAAAATATCAGAGGGAGCGTCCTGCGCCTGCATATAATTGCCAATTCCGACAGCGAGAAGGATCAGCGGCTGAAGCTCTGCGTGCGTGACGCACTGCTTGCGGAGGAGGAAAACATCTTCGGCAGTGCAGCTTCACTTGCCGAGGCGGAGATAGCTGCGGAGGAGAAGCTCCCGGAAATAGTCCGCATAGCAGAGCGTACTCTCCGGAGCGAGGGCTGCGATGACCGCGTCAGCGCCGAGATAGCAGATGTTGAATTTGACGAGCGCACCTACGGCGATATAACCATGCCGGCAGGGAAATACCGTGCTTTGCGTGTGACTATAGGGGAGGCGAAGGGGCATAACTGGTGGTGCGTGATGTACCCGCCTCTCTGCATCCCGGCAGCCTGCGGAGTTACCGATGACAGCGATACCGAGGAGGAGTTTTTTACTTCCGGCGAGCTTGATATTCTCCGAAAACCGAAAAAGTACCGTGTAAGATTTGCAATATGGGATAAATTCAAGAAGTTGTTCGGCTGAGAATTGTGCAATGTGACAAAATCTTCCTATTCGCTTGACAAATCTGCGATCATGGTGTATCATATTAAGGTAAACAAAGCAGAACTATGCGTTCTCACCGTCAGGCTATGCTTAAACGGTCAATATGTGAACATTCCCGGACAGTACATTATCCGGGGGCGTAAGTGTATTGTGTGAGTGCGGATACTTTCTGCACTCATTTTTGTTTAAATATTAGTTTGGAGGTGCTTGACGATTAGCAAACAGGAACTGCAGATCAACGAAGATATTCGGGATAAGGAGATTCTCGTTATCGACGCTGACGGAAAGAAGCTCGGTGTATTATCAGCCAGGGAGGCTCAGCAGATCGCTTTCGATCAGGAGCTTGACCTTGTGAAGATCGCTCCTCAGGCAACGCCGCCCGTGTGCCGTATCATGGACTACGGAAAGTATTGCTTTGAACAGCAGAAGCGTGAAAAGGAAGCAAGAAAAAATCAGAAGGTGGTCGCCATCAAGGAGATCAGAATGTTCTCTATGATCGATACCCACGATTTTGAAACGAAGGTCAATCAGGCTGTGAAGTTCCTTCAGGGCGGAGACAAGCTCAAGGTATCAGTCAGATTCCGCAAGAGAGCTATCGCTCACCCGGAACTCGGAAATGAACTTCTCGACCGTTTCAAGGAAGCAGTTTCGGCTGTCGGCACTGTTGAAAAGCCAGCTAAAATGGAGGGACGCAGCTTAGTTATGTTCGTCTCCCCGAAGGCTGCCAAGTAAGGAGGATCATAAAATGGCAAAGGTAAAGGTAAAAACTCACTCTGGCGCTAAGAAGCGTTTTAAGATTACAGGAAGCGGTAAGGTAAAGTACCAGCACACCAACAAGAGACACAGACTTACTCAGAAGGACACCAAGCGTAAGAGAATCGCCCGTAACGCCGGCGTTGCTGACGTAACGAACGCTCCTACAATCAAGAAGCTTGTTCCCTATCTTTGATCTGTGAGCGGCAGAAAAGCCGCATTGCAAAACCGTTTTTCGTAATTTTAATATTGGAGGTACAAGACTATGGCACGCATCAAAGGTGCGATGATGACTCGCAAGAGAAGAAATAAGACTTTAAAGCTTGCAAAGGGATACTTTGGTTCAAAGAGCAAGCACTTCAAGATGGCTAAGCAGGCTGTCATGAAGTCCGGCAACTACGCTTATATCGGAAGAAAACAGAAGAAGAGACAGTTCAGACAGCTCTGGATCACAAGAATCTCCGCTGCAGCAAAGCTCAACGGTCTCAACTACTCAACATTCATGAACGGCTGCAAGAAGGCTGGCATCACTCTCAACAGAAAGATGCTCTCCGAGATCGCTATCAACGACGCAGCAGGCTTCACAGCTATCGCTGAGAAGGCAAAGGCAGCTCTTTAATTGCAGACGAACACGCTTCTTAAAAAATATAGGAGCGTGTTTTTTGTAAGGGCAGGATATCCTGCCCTGATACCTGCCTCTGGACGGAGGTGCTCAGAGTATTGGAAAATATCATAACTTCAAAGGATAATCCTGTTATCAAGCTGTATCAGAAGCTTTCTTCTTCAAAAAAAGAAAGATTCGAGTACGGCTTATTCGTGTTGGAGGGCGCCCGTATCGTGTGTGACGCCGTGCGCGAGGACAGCGGCATCACACATATGATCTTCACGAAGCAGGCTTATGAAAAATACGGCAGCGAGCTCCTGCAGGCTGATTTGAGGGATACAAGGACATTGGTAATTTCAAATGAGCTTGGCAGCAGGATCGCTTCGACCGAGAAAACTCAGGGCATATTCGCAATATGCCGCATACCGCAGCCGCAAAAGCCTGTTTTCAGGGACAACGGCAGATATGTCGTCCTCTATGGCTTGCAGGACCCCGGAAACGTCGGCATGGTGATACGCACCGCGGACGCTCTCGGAATGGACGGAGTGTTAATGTGCCAGTGCTGCGACCTCTACAGCCCTAAGGTCATACGCTCGACTATGGGCTCGGTCTTCCGCATGGATATAACTTTAGCCTCCGACGCTGACGAGCTTTTCACAATGCTCTCAGAGGGCGGAGCGGAGACCTCAGCAGCAGTCATTGACAAGGACGCAATGCCTGTCACGGAATGCAGCTTTTCCGGAAGACAGGCGGTATTCATCGGCAACGAGGGCAGCGGACTCCCTCCGGAGATCGCTTCTCGGTGCGACAGAAAAATAATCATCCCCATGCAGGGCAGCATAAATTCCCTGAACGCAGCTATGGCGGCAGGGATACTCATGTGGGAAATACGCAAATAGGGTTCATTTAAAGGGTGGTAGCTTTGAACGAAACAAAATACTGGGTCTGGCTCTCTATGGTCTTTGGTGTATCGAGCCGCCGCATCTGGGAGGCTATGAGCCTTTTCAGCTCTGCGAAGGAGGCATACACCGCTCTTGTGAGCGATACCCCCTATATCAAGCTGAATGATAAAGAAAAGCTCAGCGTAAGCAATACGGATATCATGGCAGCTGAACGGCTCATCGCTGCCTGCGGAGACAATGGCATAGGCGTGGCCTGCTACAGAGACAGCCTCTATCCGCCTCAGCTCAGGCATATCGCCGACCCTCCGGCAGTACTCTATTATATGGGAAACATATCCTGCCTGACCGGTACAAGGACTGTCACCGTTGTCGGCACAAGACACGCCTCGGAGTATGGTCTCCGGGCGGCAAGGACTATCTGCGGCGAGCTCGCAAGGTCGGGGCTCATCATAGTGAGCGGCTTCGCTCTCGGAACTGACATTACTGCCCAGCTTGCGGCAGCTGATGCGGGAAGGCCTACTGCGTGCGTACTCGGCTGCGGAACAGATGTTGACTATCCCCGGGAGAATGTACAGCACCGCGGACATATACTCGAGACCGGGGGAGTGATACTTTCGGAGTACCCGCCGGGAACTCCTGCGCGTCCGGCACATTTTCCGGTGAGAAACAGGATACTCGCAGCGCTCGGGAAGGTGACAGTTGTATTTGAAGCATCCTCAAAGAGCGGATCACTGATAACTGCAAATCTTGCCGCAGACCAGGGCAGGGAGCTGTTCTGTCTGCCGCCTTATGACATAATGAGCGAAAACTGCTCGGGCAACGTCCTTCTGATGCGTCATGGAGCTAATCCCCTCCTCAGCTCTATGGATGTTGTGGACTGCTTCCGCATTGGCTCCTCCAACGACAGGGAAAGAAGGCGCGAACTCATGGAAAAATCCGCAGGAGCGCTCTTTACACCGTCTGAGGAGCATATACGCAAGCTGCGTGAGAAAGCGCTCGGGAGAATGAATGTCACCCGCGGTGCAGCGGATATTGTACCTGAGCCGAAGCCTGCCAGGGCTGCTAAGGCAAAGGCTGACAGGTCTGCTGCAAAGGCGGAAAAGGACTCTTTGCAGCCAGATATTTCGCAGCTTGAAGGAGTGCATCGCCGTATCGCGGAGATACTTATGAAGGGTCCCGCACACGCTGACAGCGTTGCACAGGAGCTCGGTGAAGAGGCATCGGAGCTTATGGCGTATCTTACGGAAATGGAGATAGACGGAGTGATACGTTCGCTTCCGGGGAAAATGTTTGAAATATGCAGATAGGGAGACAGATAAATGTCTGATTTAGTAATAGTTGAGTCGCCTGCAAAGGCAAAAACCATACAGAAATATCTTGGTCCGGGGTACGAGGTCATCGCCTCGATGGGCCATGTAAGGGATCTTCCAAAGTCAAAAATGGGCGTTGACAAGGAGCACGATTTTGCTCCGCAGTACACCGATATGAAGGGCAAGGAAGATGTTATCAAGGAGCTCAAAAAGCGCGCGAAGAAGTGCGGAAAAGTCTACCTTGCGACCGACCCTGACCGCGAGGGAGAGGCAATTTCATGGCACATTGCGCAGATGCTGAAGCTTGACATGAACGACAATAACCGCGTTGCCTTCAACGAGATCACCAAGACCGGTGTTAAGAACGGCATGAGCAATCCGCATAAAATAGATGTTGATCTGGTCAATGCACAGCAGGCAAGACGTATTCTTGACCGTCTCGTGGGATATGAGCTCAGTCCGTTCCTGTGGAAGAAGGTCAAGAGGGGACTGTCCGCCGGCCGCGTACAGTCAGTAGCGGTACGACTGGTAGTTGACCGTGAAAATGAGATCAGGAAGTTCGTGCCTAAGGAGTACTGGTCGATAGATGCTAAATTTTCAGCTCCGTCTTCGAGAAAGGTTTTTGAAGCGTCACTCGTTGCTGTTGACGGCGAAAAGCTCGAGATACCCGATCAGGCGGCAGCGGACGGACTTCTTAAACGCCTCGAAAATGCCGAATACTTCGTGACTTCCGTAAAAAAGCGCGTCACAAAAAAGCAGCCTGCACCGCCGTTCATCACCTCCACCCTCCAGCAGGAGGCTTCGCGCAAGCTTGGATTCAGTGCAAAGCGCACAATGAAGGCTGCACAGGAGCTTTACGAAGGTGTTGATGTGACCGGTGTCGGCGCAGTCGGACTTATAACCTATATGAGAACCGACAGTCTGCGTATTTCTGATGAGGCAAAGACAGCTGCGGCACAGTACATCTCGACCGCCTACGGCAAGGACTATCTTCCCGATTCACCGAGAAATTACAAGTCCAAGAGCAACGCCCAGGACGCACATGAGGCAATACGTCCCTCAACTCCCGACCTCACCCCTGCGAGGGTCAAGGACAGCCTTACCTCCGATCAGTATAAGCTTTACAAGCTCATCTGGGAGCGCTTTATCGCAAGCCAGATGGCGAACGCTCTGCTCGATACGGTTTCGGCTGATATCGAGGCAAACGGATGCACCTTCCGTGCATCGGGCTATTCCGTGAAGTTTGACGGCTTCATGACGCTTTATGTCGAGTCGGCTGATTCTGCGGAGGAAAACAAGAAAATGCTCCCGGAGCTCCAAAAGGAAGATAAGCTGAAGCTGAAGTCGATAGACGGCAACCAGCACTTCACTCAGCCGCCTCCGCGATATACCGAGGCTTCGCTTATAAAGGCGCTCGAGGAGAACGGCATAGGCAGACCGAGTACCTATGCGCCTACGATAACGACTATAACCTCGCGCCGCTATGTCGAGCATGAGGGAAAGTCGCTCAAGCCCACAAATCTCGGCGAGGTCATCACCGAGCTGATGAAGGATCACTTCAAGAAGATCGTTGATGCGAAGTTCACTGCCGAAATGGAGAATAATCTTGACGAGGTCGAGCACGGCAGCAAGAACTGGGTCAGCACGCTTCATGAATTCTACGACGATTTTTCCGAAACTCTCAAAAAGGCTGAGGAGGCTATGGACGGCAAGCGCGTCAAGGTCCCGGATGAGGAGACCGACGTTGTCTGCGAGAACTGCGGAAGAAATATGGTCATAAAGTACAGCAAATTCGGCAAATTCCTTGCCTGCCCCGGCTTCCCGGAGTGCAGGAACACGAAGAAGATCGTCACCGAGGCTGACGGAAGCTGTCCGCGCTGCGGAAGAAAAATGCTGCTGAAAAAGTCCAAGAAGGGCAGGAGCTTCTACGGCTGCGAGGGCTATCCGGACTGCAACTTCATGACATGGAACGTGCCGAGCGCAGAGATATGCCCGCAGTGCGGAAAAAACCTGTTCATAAAGGGCGGAAGATCCGGCAGGCTCATCTGTGAGAACGAGGGCTGCGGATACGAAAGAGAGCTGAAAAAATGACAGTAAATGTTATCGGCGCAGGTCTTGCAGGCTGTGAGGCTGCGTGGAGAATTGCCAGCGAGGGGATAAGCGTCCGGCTTTTTGAGATGAAGCCGGAAAGGTTCACTCCGGCACATAAATACGCCGGATTCGCGGAGCTCGTCTGCTCGAATTCGCTGAAGGCAGCAAGACTGGAATCTGCTGCCGGACTGCTCAAATACGAAATGGAAATGCTCGGCTCGCTGACGGTACCGTGTGCGAAGGCAAATTCCGTCGAAGCCGGCGGAGCGCTCGCAGTGGACAGAGAGAGGTTTTCCGATGCGGTGACTGAGAAAATAACCTCACACCCGCTCATCGAGGTGGTTCCCGGCGAGGTAACAGAGCTGCCGGAGGGCATGGTGATAATCGCTACAGGTCCCCTTACTTCGGGAAAAATGGCTGATATCGTAAAGGAGCTTTGCGGCGACGGCCTGAGCTTTTACGATGCTGCTGCGCCTATCGTGACCGCTGAGAGCCTTGACAGGGAGAAGGTCTTCTTCGCCTCGCGCTATGACAGGGGTGATGCGGATTACGTCAACTGCGCGATGAACAAGGACGAATATCTCGCCTTCCACAGTGCGCTTATTTCTGCGGAAAAGGTGCAGCTCCGGGACTTTGAGACACATCCGTTCAGCGTATATGAGGGCTGTATGCCTATCGAGGAGCTTGCACGGCGCGGAGTTGATACCATGCGCTTCGGACCGATGAAGCCGGTCGGCATTGACGACCCGAGGACAGGAAGACGTCCGTATGCGGTAGTTCAGCTCAGGCGCGAGAACAGCGAAGGTACGCTTTTCAACTTAGTCGGCTTCCAGACGAACCTGAAATTCGGCGAGCAGAAACGGGTATTCTCAATGATACCGGGACTTGAAAACGCCGAATTCATGCGCTATGGAGTAATGCACCGCAACACCTTCATAAACAGTCCGGAACTGCTGAATGCTGACTTTTCTATGCGTCAGAGGCAGGATATATACTTCGCCGGACAGATGACCGGAGTTGAGGGCTATATGGAGTCCGCAGCAAGCGGCATAATATCAGGCATCTCGGCGGCACGGAGGATAAAGGGACTTCCCCCGCTCGTACTCCCGCGCGACACAATGACAGGTGCGCTCTCGGCTTATATCAGCGACCCGTTCAACAGCGGAAAATTCCAGCCGATGGGTGCGAATATGGGCATCCTTCCCGACATCGGTGTGCGGATAAAGGATAAGAAGGAGCGCTACGGTGCCTATGCACAGCGTGCTGTTGCATCAATGAAAAATACACTTGAAAGGATTGGCTATGGCGAGAATAATAGTTGACGCTTTCGGCGGGGACAACGCTCCGCTGGAAGTGCTCAGAGGCTGCGAGAGGGCTGTTAAGGAGCTCGGCAGCGAGATAATACTCACAGGCAGCTCACCGAAGATAAAAAAGTGTGCAGCCGATAATGCGATAAGGCTCAACGGCATGAAGATAGCACATACCGATGATGTTTTTGATATTCATGAGGAACCGAGGGAGATAACGAAATCCGGCAGGAATACATCAATGGCTCTGGGACTCAGCATACTCGCTGATGGCAGGGCGGACGCTTTCGTTTCAGCCGGAAGCACAGGTGCGCTCGTAATGGGCTCATCCCTCATCGTCAAGCGTATCAAAGGCATCAGAAGGATAGCGCCTTCGCCGGTGCTCCCCGCTGATAAGGGAAGCTTTCTGCTGGTGGATGCAGGCGCGAATATCGAATGCCGCCCGGAGATGCTGCTGCAATTCGCGGCAATGGGCAGCGCCTATATGGAAAAAGTAATGGGCATAGCTTCGCCAAAGGTAGGCCTTCTCAATATCGGTGCGGAGGAAACAAAGGGCAGGGAGCTCGAGCTTGAGGCTTATAAGCTGCTGACGGATTCCGGACTGAACTTCGTCGGTAATATTGAGGCAAGGGATATGCCTAAGGGCGAGGTGCAGGTCGTCGTGACTGACGGCTTCACCGGGAACGTTGCGCTGAAGCTCTACGAAGGAATGGGCGCATTCTTTGCGGATAAGCTCAGGTGGATATTCTCAGGCCCCGGCAAGGCAGGCGCAGTTTTTGCAATGGGCAAGATCAGGGAATTCAGAAAGCAGATGGACTATAAGGAGGTCGGCGGCTCAGTGCTCCTCGGTGTCAGAAGACCCGTTATCAAGGCGCACGGAAGCTCCGATGCGACCGCCTTCTTCAACGCTGTACGTCAGGCTGAAAAATGCTTGAGCGGAAATGTCAGCGAGGAGATCGAGAGGTACATCGCAGGCTTGTCAGCCTCCGAAAAGGAGTAATCATGGAGAATATCGAAAAATTACAGGAAATAATCGGATATAGATTCAAGAAGCCTGAGCTGCTCAGACAGGCACTTTCGCACTCGTCATATGCAAACGAGAAGAAGCTTCCTTCCGGCAGCAATGAAAGGCTCGAATTTCTTGGCGACAGCGTGCTCTCGATAGTCGTTTCTGACTACCTCTACAAGAGCCTCAACGTCGCAGAGGGCGAGCTCACAAAGCTCAGAGCTTCGCTGGTATGCGAAAAATCGCTCCATATCTTTGCACAGCAGATAAACCTCGGGGAATTTCTCCTTCTCGGCAAGGGCGAGGAGAATACCGGCGGCAGGGAGCGTCCCTCGATACTTGCGGATGCCTTTGAAGCCGTGATCGCGGCGATATACCTCGACGGCGGTATGGAACCTGTCTCAAAGCACATCCTCCGCTTCATGCCGGACGACCTCAGACACGCCGGAAAGCCTGCGTTCAGCGACTTCAAAACGGTATTGCAGGAGATAGTCCAGAAAAATCCCGAGGAAAAGGTCGAGTATGTCCTCATCGGTGAGGAGGGGCCTGACCACAACAAGCGTTTCGTGGTCGAGGTCTGCCTTAACGGTCAGGTCATAGGCAAAGGCAAGGGAAGGAGCAAGAAGGAAGCAGAGCAGCTTGCCGCGAAGGAAGCTCTTGAGCTCATGGGCTATGAAGCACAGTAATATATCAATATTCATACCGCACGTCGGATGTCCGCATAAGTGTTCATTCTGTGACCAGAGAACGATAAGCGGCGCTATGCATCTTCCTGACGGCAGCGAGGTCAGAGAGGTCTGCCGGAAGGCTCTTACAGAGGTGAAGTCCCCGGAGAATACGGAGATAGCGTTTTTCGGGGGAAGCTTTACAGCTGTCCCGCGGGAGTATATGCTCGAGCTTCTTGAAGCAGCCTCGGAGTTCGTGGGCGAAGGGAAATTCAGAGGAATACGCTGCTCGACCCGCCCGGACTGCATTGACAGTGAGGTGCTCGGAATACTCCGGAAATACGGCGTTACAGCTATCGAGCTCGGTGCGCAGTCGATGAGCGATGAGGTGCTTGCCGCGAATGAGCGCGGGCATACTGCGGAGGACGTAAGACGTGCGAGTGTGATGATAAAGGAGTATGGCTTTGAGCTTGGTCTTCAGATGATGACAGGGCTCTACATGAGCAGCCCCGCGGAGGATATCTCAACGGCAGAAGCGCTCATGGCGCTCAGTCCGGCAGTGATGAGGCTCTATCCTGTGGTCGTGCTGAATGGCACGCGCCTTGCGGAGCTTTTCATGAGCGGGGAGTACGTTCCTGCGCCTTTTGACGAAATGGTAAAGGTGTGTGCAAAGATAATGCTCAGCGCTCACAGACGAGGCATAAGGATAATAAAATGCGGGCTCCACGCGAGCGAATTCGTTGAAAAGGACATGGCAGCAGGGTATTACCATCCGGCATTCCGTGAGCTGTGCGAGGCTGAGATATACCGTGAAGCGATCATCAGAAAGATACCGGAGGGCAGCAGGGAGGCTGTCATTGCTGTGAACAGCCGCGAGATAAGCAAGGCTGTCGGGCAGAAAAAAGCAAATATAAGCTATTTCCGGAGGCTCGGAACAGAGCTGAAAATAATCGGCGACGACAGTCTGCCGATATACGAATGTGAACTGAGGGGGTGAGGGAGTGTACCTCAAATCATTGGAAATACAGGGCTTCAAGTCCTTCCCGGACAAGATAAGCCTGACCTTTGACAAGGGACTGACAGCGGTCGTAGGTCCCAACGGCAGCGGAAAAAGTAATATCGGCGATTCAGTGCGCTGGGTCCTCGGAGAGCAGTCTACAAAGACACTCAGAGGCAATAAAATGGAGGACGTTATTTTTTCCGGTACTGTTGCCAGAAAGCCTATGGGATTTGCCGCAGTTACTCTGAATATCGACAACTCAGACCGTACCCTCGCTGACATGGATGACGAGGTCGCGGTAACGCGAAAGCTCTACCGAAGCGGCGAGAGCGAGTACCTTATAAACGGTCGTCAGTGCCGTCTCAAGGACATAAATGAGCTGTTCATGGACACCGGCCTCGGCAGGGACGGCTATTCGATCATCGGTCAGGGACGTATCGCTGAGATCGTCGGACAAAAGAGCAATGAGAGACGCGATATCTTTGAGGAGGCTGCCGGCATATCCAAATTCCGCTACAAGAAGGTCGAGGCGGAGCGTAAGCTCTCTGCGGCGCAGGAAAACCTCGTCCGTCTGACAGATATACTGACGGAGCTGGAGAGCCGTGTTGAACCGCTGAGGATACAGTCCCAGAAGGCGGAAAAATTCATAAAGCTTGCCGCAGAGCAGAAGAAGCTTGAAATATCAGTGTGGGTACACCGCCTCGATGAGCTGAAGGCTGATCTTGACAGGATAGATGAAAAAATACTCGTCAGCAAGAACGAGTACGAGAATATCGAGAACGATATCCAGCGTGAGGAGCAGAAGCGTCAGGACGGCTACCGCAAAATGCAGGAGAGCACGATCCGCTCGGATGAGCTGCGCCAGAAAATGCTTGAGGAGGAGCAGGAATCCTCGGAGATGAAGTCCGGGATAGCTGTTCTCGAAAATGACATAAAGCACTGCCGCGAGGCTATCGAGGCAGCGCAGAGGAGCATCGACAGCTCCGGTGAGGCAAGGGCGGAGCTCCTTGAACAGCGCAGAATGGCTGAGGAAAAGCTCGGAGCTATACGCGATGAGATAACTGTCCTCGAAGCCGATATAGCGGCGGCAGAGGCGAGCTTCGCAAAGGCGGAGCAGAGCAGCTCGCAGCTCGGAGACAGCGTTGACAAGGCAGGCAGCGAAATAAATTCTCTCTATATCAGACAGAGTGAGCTTAAATTTTCATCTGAATCAGCACGTCAGACGATCACAGATGAGGATGAGCGCCTGAAAACTCTCCGCGGCAGCATGGATGAGATAAGAGGGCAGGCAGAAGCCTACCGTTCGCGTATCGGCGTGCATGAAAAGCTGATGACTGAGAACGCTGAAAGGGCTGAGAGCCTGAAAAACAAACTCGGCGGCCTTGAAAAGCTCAGCAGCTCACGCCGTGTATCTTACGAAAGTGCAAAAGCAGACTTCGAGAAGGCTCTTTATGAGCTCAAAGACCGTCAGCAGCGCCGGAAGATACTCACTGACCTTGAAAATAATATGGACGGCTTCGCAGGCAGCGTAAAGCAGGTGCTCAAAGCCTCGAAGCAGGGACGCATCGGCGGTGTGTTCGGCACAGTTGCCCAGAATATCGGCGTTGAGCAGGAATACGCAGTCGCAATAGAGACAGCACTCGGCGGTGCGATGCAGAACATAATTGTCGAGAACGAGGATATCGCAAAGCGCTGTATACGCTTCCTTAAAGAGCAGAAGGGCGGCCGTGCGACCTTCCTCCCGATAACCTCTGTAAAGGGCAGGGAGCTCAGTGAACAGGGACTTGAAAACTGCGACGGTTACATTGCCGTAGCAAGTGGGATAGTCTCCTTCGATCCGAAATTCAGCGGGATAATCTCCTCGCTGCTCGGACGTATAGTCATCGCTGAGGATATCGACACTGCAACGCTCATCGCAAAAAAATACAGCTACAGGTTCAGGATAGTTACCCTTGACGGACAGGTCATTAATGCCGGAGGTTCATTCACTGGCGGTTCATCAATAAAGTCCGGGGGAGTAATTACCAGAAAGAACGAGATAGAGACTCTTGACGGAGAGATCACAGAGCTTGAAAAGAAGCGTGATACCCTCAGGGTAAGCACTGAAAAGCTGCGTGCGGAGGCTGAAAAGCTCCGCTACGACGCCGAGGCTGCAAAGGCAGAGCTTACTGAATGTGAAAATGAGAGAGTTAAGCTCAGTGCAGAGATGAGCAGTCTCAGGACACTTGCGGAGCAGACAGAAGCGCAGGCACAGAACTCCGGGAGATCCGCTTTGGAGGCTGAGCAGAGGATAGAGGCTGCGCGGAGGGCCATTGAGGATTCAGGCAGGGAGCTTGAAGCACTTGCTGAGCAGATAGCCGAGGCAGAGCAGAAGCTCTCACAGGGACAGGATGCCAGGGAGAAGCTCCGCCGTGAACGCGAGGAGCTGTCAGGAAGGCTCTCTGACCTCAAAATACGCGGTATGGAGCTTGCCAAGGACGCCGAGGCGCAGGAGAGCGGGATATCGCGAATAAACGACAGTTTAAGCGAGCTCGATGCCGGCGGAAAGCGCTTCGAGGAGGAAATATCCCGCCAGAATATGATGATAAGCGAGAAGCAGTGCAGCATCGCGGCTCTCAGGGAAAAGCTCGACAGCCTCAAGGACAACACAGGCGTATATCTTGCGGAAATAAGCCGATACCAGGAGATGCACACCGAGCAGAACCGCCTTGTCAATGAGATAAACAAGGGGCTGAAGGAGTACAACGATGTCAAGGAAAAGCTCTCCGGTGACATAACCCGTCTGGAGGAGCGCAAAGGGGCTGTGTGCCGTGATTCCGACCACATCATAAATCAGCTCCGCGAGGTCTATGAGCTCAATCGCTCGGAGGCGGTGCAGCTTGCGGAAAAGCTTGAAAATATCAGTGAGGCGCAGCGTGCGCTGGGGGATATCAAGAAGTCGATACGCGCACTCGGCAGCGTCAACGTTGATGCTATCGAGGAGTACAAGGAGGTCAGCGAGCGCTACAGTTTCATGTCAGAGCAGATCGCCGATGTACAGCGCTCAAAATCTGAGCTTGAGGGAATAATCAGCAGTCTCACGGAGGAGATGTGCAGGATATTCTCAGAGAGCTTTGCAATAATAAACTCCAACTTCAAGGAGATCTTCGTCGAGCTTTTCGGCGGAGGAAAGGCGGAGCTGATACTCACCGACCCGGAGAACGTTCTGGAGTCCGGTATCGAGATAAGCGTGGCGCCGCCCGGAAAGGTCATAAAGAACCTGATATCGCTCTCGGGAGGCGAGCAGTCCTTCGTGGCGATAGCGATATATTTTGCGATACTTCGCCTCAGACCGGCACCGTTCTGTATACTTGACGAGATTGACGCAGCGCTTGACGAGGTAAATGTAAGAAAGTACGCGCAGTATCTCAAAAACTTCACAGACACGACGCAGTTCGTGCTCGTCACACACAGAAGAAGCGCAATGGAGGAGGCTAACGTCCTCTACGGCGTTACCATGCAGGAGGACGGGATCTCCAAGCTGCTGAAAATGGAGCAGGTGGACTTCCAGGAGGACGCTGCGGAGGCTCAGTGAGCTGTCCCGTTTTCCCTTCCTCATACGAATATATTACTATGCCGCAATGCGGCAGACAGGAGCAATTATGGGAATATTTGCAAAGATCGCAGCCGGACTGCGTAAGACCAAGGACTCTTTCATCAACCGTCTGAGAAGGATCACAAATTCCTTCACCAAGATCGACGAGGAGCTTTTCGAGGAGATCGAGGAGGCCATGATAATGAGCGATATAGGCGTGGAGACCTCCGAGGAGATCTGCGACAGCCTGCGAAAGAAGATCAAGGAGCGCGGCATTACTGACCCTGCCGAGATAATGGAGCTCATCCACGAGGTAATCGGCGAGATAATGGGCGACGAAACGGGGCTTGACCTCTCGCTGTCACCGGCAGTTATAATGGTGATCGGCGTTAACGGTGCAGGAAAGACAACTACTATCGGAAAGCTCTGCTACCAGTTCAAGAACGAGGGGAAGAAAGTGCTTGTTGCGGCGGCTGACACCTTCCGTGCAGCAGCTATCGACCAGCTTGAGGTATGGACGCAGCGTGCAGGAGTTGACATCGTAAAGCATTCCGAGGGCTCAGACCCGGGTGCGGTGGTATACGATGCGCTTGATGCAGCGAAGGCGCGTGAATGTGACGTTGTTATCATTGATACGGCGGGACGTCTTCATAACAAGAAAAACCTCATGGATGAGCTTGCAAAGATAAACCGTATCATCGACTCCAAGGCAGGCGACTGTTCACGCGAGGTACTGCTCGTTCTTGATGCGACTACCGGTCAGAACGCTGTCAATCAGGCAAAGCTTTTCAGTGAAACTGCGCCTATTACAGGTATTGTCCTCACTAAACTCGACGGTACTGCGAAGGGTGGTATCGTAATTTCTATCAAGAACGAGCTCGGCATACCTGTGAAGCTCATCGGCGTGGGTGAGAAGATAGACGACCTCCAGCCGTTCGACAGCCGGACCTTTGTTGACGCGCTGTTCAGTGACGTTGATGCTGAAAGTGACGAGGATGAAACGGATGAGGCAGCCGGGGAATATGAGGCTGACGAGGAGTACGACGGCGGCGAGTCTGAGTATGACAATGAAGATGCAGAGGACGAGTCCGGTGAGGAATATGAAGACGATGCAGATGAGCCTGACGAGGCAGCAGAGCCCGAGGTGCTCGAAAGCACGGATTACAAGGCAGCCTTCGAGGACGACGGTGAGGATGAGGATACTCCCGAGCCGGTGGAGGAGGGCGATGTCATGACCTCCGAGACAGGCTATGTATACAACGAGAATTATATGGATAACTGGAGCGATGAGGATGCCTCTGAGGACGATGAGGACGGCTCTGATGACGAAGCTGAGCCTGAGAAGGAAGAAGAACTCCTGCCCGAGCCCGAGAAGAAGAAAAAGCGCGGCTTCTTCAGCAGACTTTTCGGCAGAAAGAAGTACGAGGATGAGGAGCCTGAGGAGGAAGACAGCGGCGACGCTGAAAATGACGAGGACAGCGAGGAGGAAGACGGTGGAGAATACAATGATGACTAAGCTCGTTATGGCGACTAACAACGCAAATAAGCTTCGTGAGGCAAGGGAGATACTTTCCCCGCTCGGCATAGAGGTGCTTTCGCAGAGTGATGCAGGCGTTAGCTGTGAGCCGGACGAGAACGGTCTTACCTTTGAGGAAAACGCGATGATAAAGGCAAAGGCAGTTTATGAAGCCTGCTCTGTGCCTGTTATCGCGGACGACAGCGGGCTGTGCGTGGATGCGCTTGACGGACGTCCGGGCGTATATTCTGCAAGATATGCACCTAAGGGTCAGGAGTGTGAAAAGCTTCTTGACGAGATGAAGGACGTTCCCGCAGACAGGCGCTCAGCGCGGTTCATGTGCAACGTCGCCTATATCACGGAGAAGGGGAGCGCTGTATTCGCGGGAAGCTGCGAGGGAACTATCGGGTATGAGAAGCGCGGCACGAACGGCTTCGGCTACGACCCGGTATTCATGGTCGGAGACAGGACAATGGCAGAGCTTTCCGCTGAAGAAAAGAACGAGATAAGCCACAGAGGTGCGGCACTCAGGGAGCTGTACCGCTACTTGGAAAACAAGAAGGGTGAATAATATGCTTACAAGCAAACAGAGAGCGTACCTGCGCGGTATTGCTTCAACATACGAGACTATCTTCCAGATAGGCAAGGGCGGCGTGACCGAGGCAATGTGTAAGGACATCGACGCTGCAATAACAAAAAGGGAGCTCATAAAGCTCAGAGTGCTCGAAAATTCGGGGTATACCGCACGCGAGGCTGCCGAGCAGACAGCTGAGTTCATCGGAGCAGAGGTAGTACAGGTCATCGGAAGCAAGTTCGTACTTTTCAGGCGCAACGAGAAGGAGCCCGTCATCGAAGGCATCCCTAAGGTGAAGTAAGATGATACTCTACAGACCGGTCGGAGAAGCTGAGCTGAAACTGATAGCTGAGAGCGGATTTAAAGCGTTTCCGCCGAGACTTCCGGAGCAGCCGATATTTTATCCTGTTCTGAATGAGGAGTATGCCTCGGAGATAGCGCTGAAATGGAATGTCAGGGATACGGCAGAGCATAAGGGCTATGTTACCCGTTTTGAGGTGGATGATGATTTCTGCGGAAGATATGAGGTACACACAGTCGGAAGGCCGTATCATCAGGAGCTGTGGGTGCCTGCCGGAGAGCTCGGTGAGTTCAACAGGCATATCTCAGGTACTATCGAAGTGGTCAGAGAATTCGGGAAAAGCGAGGAACTGTGAGGGACATACATGAACGTACTGATAATAAGCGGCACCGACCACAAGGGCTCAACGTACTGTATCGGGCGTATGCTTGCGGAAAAAGTAACTGCTCCGGAAAAAATAAGCGAGGTATTTCTCCCGCGTGATTTCGGTGAATTCTGCTGCGGCTGCACGAACTGCTTCACGAAGGGAGCGGAGACCTGTCCGCACTATGAGAAGCTCCGCCCGATAACTGAGCTCATTGACAGTGCTGACGTGCTGATATTCACGACGCCGGTGTATGTATACCACGCGACAGGACAGATGAAGGCACTCCTTGACCATTACGGCTGGCGCTGGATGGTACACCGTCCTGAGGAAAAAATGTTCCGGAAGCAGGCAGCCGTGATCTCTACTGCGGCAGGTGCAGGCATGAAGTCCGCAATTAAGGACGTTGCCGACAGCTGCTTCTTCTGGGGCATACCAAAGACGTACAAGCTCGGCAGAGCTGTTGCGGCTGCCGACTGGGACAGCGTAAAGCCGGAACGCAGGGATAAGATCAGCGCAGAAACCGGCAGGATCGCTAAAAAGATAGTGAAGCGGCATGGAAAAGTCCGTGCAGGCATAAAAACAAAGGCATTTTTCAAGATAATGAGCCTTATGCAGAGAAAAGGCTGGAACAAGGCTGATGCCGACTACTGGAAGGAGAAAGGCTGGACGGGCAGAAAGCGCCCGTGGAGGTGAGCTATGCGTATTGGTATATACGGCGGGAGCTTCAATCCCGTACACAACGGACATATCCGCCTTGCAAGGGCAGCGGCAGATGAGTTTCTGCTCGACAGGGTATACCTTCTGCCGTCGAGGAGGTCTCCTCACCGATCGATGAGCGAGTATGCTCCGGATTCAGACAGACTTGAAATGGTAAGGCTCGCGTGCAGGTGCGATGAGCGTCTGATGGCGAGCAGCTATGAGCTTGAAGCAGACCGTGTGAGCTATACGGTGTATACTGTTGAGCACTTCCGGAGGAAGTTCCCGGACAGCGAGCTTTTTCTGCTCGTCGGGAGCGATATGCTGACAAGCTTTGAGAGTTGGCACAGATATAAGGACATTCTGGCAATGGCATCACTGTGTGCGGTGTCGCGTTATGACGGTGACCGTGAGGAGCTTGAGAAGGCGGCTGAAAATCTCCGGAAATTCGGGAAAGTGAGCATCTGCACCTGTGAGCCGCTCGAGGTATCGTCAACTGAGGTGAGAAAAAAAATTGCAAAAAATGAAGATTTCACTTGCTATCTTGACAAAAATGTAGTACAATATATAAGATCGAAGGGATTATATTCTTTGTGAGGTGAAACAATTGCTTTACGACCCGGACAACAAGAAGAAATACCTCAAGGAGAACCTCTCGGCGAAGCGCTACGCACATTCGCTCAATGTGGCAGCAGAGTGCAGAAAGCTCGCGGACAAGTACGGAGAGGACCCCGAAAAGGCATATTTCGCCGGATTGCTGCATGATATATGCAAGGAGCTCCCGGATGACGTACAGCGCGGGCTTGTGGTAAGCAGCGGACTGACATACAGCCGCGAGGAGCTTGAAACAAGGTCCCTGTGGCACGCTATCGCGGGTGCGGGGCTCGTCAGGGATAAATTCGGAGTTGAGGACATAGATATCCTCAACGCCATAAGGTTCCATACCGTCGGAAGGGCAGGTATGTCGAGGCTGGAGGAAATAGTCTACCTCGGCGACCTTATTTCGGCTGACAGGGACTACAAGGACGTTGACAAGATGCGGAAGCTTGCCTATGCAAGCCTTAATGAGGCAATGCTGGAGGCTTTTTCGTTTTCGATAAAATCTGTAGTCAAGAAGGGCGGACTCATTCCGCTGTGTACCGTCGAGGGCTACAATTTCTATACAAGACTGCTAAGAGATGAAAAAAGCAGCAGCAACGGGAAAAGAGGAATAAAATGAATGACAATGAAATAAGGGACGAGATGAAAGGAGAGTCTCCGGAGAACTACGCAGCGCCGCGGAAGCCGCTGAGAAAGCTCGTCAGGGTAAGCAATTCTGCGCGCAGGAATGAGCAGAAACCGGATGCCGTTAATGAGGCACAGACGTATCATGGACTTCATGAGGCTCCCGAGGAGAAAATTCAGCAGACCTCACTGAAGGAGGAGCATGAGCCTTACCATGGCCAGCATGAGGCTCCTGAGGATGCAGTAAGGGCAGAAATAAGCCGCGGCGAGGCTGAATACCACGCTCAGCATGAGGCTGAGCCTGAGGAGAAAGATGAAAAGCACAGAGGATTCTCGTGGGCGGATCTTGCAATAAAGATCTTCTCGATAACGGTGAGCCTTGTGCTGATAGCTTTGCTTGTGCTGAATATGCCGATAATCTGGTTCAACGACAAGCGCGACGGCACAAGAAAGAACGTGTCGATACTCTACTACCTCAAGAACGAGCAGTTCCTCGGGTATATCGAAGGAAATATCGACAAGACAAGGAACGACCCGCAGATAAATACTGACGTAGTGGAGCCGGACTTCAACGACGGTCTTGACCTTCCGCAGAAGATAGAGGGACAGTTCACTGTTCTGTTCCTCGGATTTGACGTTGATGTGTCGAATACTGACGTTATGTGGGTGCTCCAGTTCGATATCCGTGCGGCTAAGCTGAACATACTCCAGATACCGCGTGACACCTTCATACCGGACTATACAAGCGCTGCGAGCGGCAGGGCAAACAGTATCTACAGGCTCGGCAGAGAGGATGTCAATCCGCCTATACAGCGAGTTGTTGACGCTGTTGAGCAGAATTTCGGTATACCGATAGATGCCTATATCACCACGATATGTACAGATATCGCAGAAATGGTAGATCTTGTCGGCGGAATACCGATGCACCTCGATGAGGAGATAGTCTATGAGGGCGGAAAGATCATCCCGGCAGGCGATATAGTTCTTGACGGACAGCAGGCAGAGTGGTTCATCCGTTTCCGTCATGACTGGCTCGAGGGCGATATCGGACGTGTCAAGAACCAGCGCCGCTTCATGGCAGCCGCTATGAACAAGCTGATAGACATCGTGGACGGAGGCTCAGGCCATGCAACGCTCTACAAGTACCTCATGGAGGTATACAAGCATGAGTGGATAGCAACTGATATGAGCGTCGGCGACCTCACAAAGCTCGGCGACTTCGCGGGAACACTTTCTATGGAGAATGTACTTGTGAACATGGTGCCGGGTGAGGGAACACCCAACGATGCGCCATATATCGGCAGGGACGGAACAGCTTATTCTATATACTCCATCCACAAGCAGGAGACGATAGATATGCTCAATAAATACTTCCGTCCGTACCAGAAGAAAATGACGGATGCAACGACAGCTATAGTCGAGCTGATAACCGATCACGCCTACAGCGTTTACGACGATACGGCGGCTTCTCTGGCAGATCTTGAGAATTCTACCGAACCGCCGAGAAATCCATAAAAGGAGTGCATTTATGAACGAACAGGAAAAACTTGAGCTTATCGTAAGGGCCCTCGACAGCAAGCGCGGTGAGGACATACAGGCGATAAAAATAGCTGATCTTACTATACTTGCAGACTATTTCGTCATCGTCAACGGTACCAGCAATACCCATGCGCGTACCCTTGCGGACGAGGTGGAGTTCCAGCTCTCCCAGAAGGGCATTGAGCCGGAGCGCCGTGAGGCTGATACGGGAAATACCTGGATAATCCTCGATTACGGCGATATAATAGTCCACGTTTTCTACAAGGACACCCGCAGCTTCTACAAGCTCGAGGGACTTTGGGCAGACGGCGAGCAGATCGATATAAGCGGCCTTACAACAAAGGAGCAGTAATATGAATTTCATGAAGACCAATAATGAGCAGGGCAGGATGTTCTGCATAGGGATAGGTATTTATGCCATTGTCAAGGCTATACTCAACATGATACTCGGCGGAGGCTTCGGTGATATAATCGTCGGCATATTCATACTTGCCGTGCTTTACACGGGGCTGCAGTACATGAACTATCTTACGGCAGGATATATGGCATTCATCGTGCTCATAAACCTTCCGCACAACATCTCGAATATCAGCGATTGCTGGATATATCTGCTCGAAGGGATGATCGACCTCGGCTGTGCGGCGCTGCTTTGCCTGCGTTTCGAGATAAAGGAACACTTCACAAACAGGTGGGACGAGCTGCCTGACCTTTTCAACAAGGATTGACACACAATAATTTATTAGAAGGAATGATATATAATGGCAAGATATGACCATAAGTCCGTTGAGGAGAAATGGCAGAAATACTGGGACGAGCATGAGAGCTTCAGGGCAAGTGACGATCACTCAAAGAAGAAGTTCTACGCTCTCGTTGAGTTTCCATATCCGTCGGGACACGGTATGCACGTCGGACACATCAAGGCTTATTCAGGTCTGGAGGTAGTCTCCAGAAAGCGCCGCATGGAGGGGTATAACGTGCTCTTCCCGATAGGCTTTGACGCATACGGACTCCCCACGGAGAATACCGCTATAAAGGATAACATCCACCCGAGAATAGTTACCGACAGGAACATCGCAAAGTTCACCGAGCAGCTTCGCACGGTAGGCTTTTCATTCGACTGGTCAAGAGTAGTCGATACCACCGATGAGAAATATTATAAGTGGACACAGTGGATATTCCTCAAAATGTTCGAGCACGGGCTTGTCTTCCGTGACAAGACCTCCGTCAACTACTGCCCGAGCTGCAAGGTCGTGCTCTCCAACGAGGACTCACAGGGCGGCAAGTGCGACGTCTGCCACAGCGACATCATCCAGAAGACCAAGGAGGTATGGTACCTCCGTATCACAGAGTACGCCGATAAGCTCCTCCAGGGACTTGAGGAGGTAGACTACCTTCCCAACGTAAAGCTCCAGCAGCAGAACTGGATAGGCAAGTCCACCGGTGCATTCGTGAACTTCAGAATAAAGGAGCAGGACGAGCAGCTCCGCATCTACACCACACGTCCTGACACGCTCTATGGCGTTACCTTCATGGTAATGGCCCCGGAGCACCCGATGATACAGAAATACCGCGATTCTATCGCAAATATACAGGCTCTTGACGACTACAGGGCTGAGTGTGCCAAAAAGAGCGAGTTCGAGAGAACTCAGCTCGTCAAGGACAAGACCGGCGTCAGGATCGAGGGACTTACCGCTGTCAACCCCGTTACCGGCAAGGAGATACCGATATATATATCTGACTATGTAATGATGGGCTACGGTACAGGTGCTATCATGGCAGTACCGGCACATGATACAAGAGACTACGAATTTGCAAAGAAATTCGGCATAGACATTATCGAGGTCATCAAGGGCGGCGATATCTCAAAGGAGGCTTATACCGGCGAGGGCGAGCTTGTCAACTCCGGTGAGCTGAACGGCATCTCCAACAAGAAGGACGCCGTTGCAAAGGCTCTGGAGATACTGGAAAAGCTCGGCTGCGGCGAAAAGGGTGTGCAGTACAAGATGAAGGACTGGGCGTTCAACCGTCAGAGATACTGGGGAGAGCCTATCCCGATAGTACACTGTGACAGCTGCGGAATGGTAGCTGTACCCTATGAGGAGCTCCCGCTGAGGCTTCCGGATGTTGAGAACTTCGAGCCAGGTACAGACGGTGAGAGCCCGCTTGCAAAGATTGAAAGCTTCGTTAAGTGCAAGTGTCCGAAGTGCGGCAGGGACGCACGCCGCGAGACTGATACAATGCCTCAGTGGGCAGGTTCATCGTGGTACTTCCTCCGCTACTGTGACCCGAAGAACGACAGTGAATTTGCTTCTCAGGAGGCACTGAAATACTGGATGCCTGTTGACTGGTACAACGGCGGCATGGAGCACGTTACCCGCC